>NZ_DJDV01000032.1:0-38777 GCF_002431195.1 Sphingobium sp. UBA5915
CTTCTGCCAAAGTAGTGCTAGGGTCAGAACCCATTGCTGTAATTAGATTTAGTTGATTCAGGCTCCGTGAGGAGACTGGATCTGAGCGATTGAACGCTCTTGGGAAAATACGGCTCAAGCCGCGCCATCTGCTCGTCCGTCAGCCAATACAGGTCCCTCAAATCCAATCTCCTCGCGGAGCATGAATCAGATCGAGCCGGTTATATCAATGGGTCCTGACCCTAGATCCGCCGATCTGGACCGCAACCTGGGACATGGTGGTTGCAGCATAGCCATTTTCCAGAAAAATCTTCCTCGCATTTTGCAAGATCGCCCGCCGTCGTGCGATTTTCTTCTCTTCGCGGCTGCCCACTAATTTCCTCTTCCTCACCAGAGCCGGTGCTTAGCCCAATAGTATCTCGCTTTCCTGATTGGATTAGCCTGAGCAAATCGCAAACTCCACGATCGAGGCACCGCCATCTGCTTTCAGGTGACATCCTTAAGCATCGTGGACGCGTCAGCCAGTTGCGTCGGATTCAGCACCGCTCCGGACAGCACATGCGCGCGGCCCTGAACATAATCCTTGACCGCATTGACGCAATCGAGCGCGATCAGCTTGCCGTCCTTGAGGTAAAGTACAGAGAAGCTGCGGGTCGCCGGATCGCCGCGCAAAATCGTCTGGTCATGCCCGGTCGACAGTCCGACGGTCTGGAGCTTCAGATCATATTGGTTCGACCAGAACCAGGGCACAGCGTTATAGGCCTCTTCCATGCCCATAATATGGCCTACCGCGGTCTTCGCCTGATCGTTGGCGTTCTGGACCGATTCCAGCCGGATCTGCGCACCACGGGCGAAGCTGTTGGCATGCGCCGCGCAATCGCCCACCGCATAGATGTCGGGCAGGCTGGTGCGGCAATATTCGTCGACATCCACGCCATTGCCGCCGATGGCCCCCGCCGCGATCAGCGGGCCGGTTTCGGGGATGATGCCGATGCCGACGATCACCATGTCGGTTTCGATCCGCTCGCCATCGGCCATCTGCACGGCGGTCGCCTCGCCATCCGTCACCTCGATGCAGTCCATCCGTGCGCCGGTGCGCAGGTCGACGCCATGGGCGCGATGTTCCGCCTCATAAAAGCGCGATAGATCTTCACCCGCCACGCGCGCCAGCACGCGATCAAGCGCTTCGAGCAGCACGACCTTCTTTCCGAATTTGGACAGCACGGCCGCCGCTTCAAGCCCGATATAGCCGCCGCCGATCACAGTCACATGGTTGATCTGGTCGATCTTCGCCATCATCGCGTCGACATTGTCGCGGCGGCGCACGGCATGGACATTGGGCGCTTCGGCGCCATTGCAGGTCAACATGCGGGGAGAGCCGCCCGTGGCCCAGATCAGCTTGCCATAGCCTATTTCCGTGTCGCCTGCGGTCACAAATTTACCGACAGGATCAACGGCCTTCACGCGGCGGCCGAGCAGCATGTCGATCCCGCGCTCTTCCCAGAAGCTCGCCGGGCGGATCAGGATGCGATCAAAGCTCTTGTCGCCCGCGAAATATTCCTTGGACAGCGGAGGACGTTCATAGGGGGGATCCTTTTCGTCGCCGATCATGGCGACCGAGCCTTCGAAACCCAGTTGCCGCAGCGATATGGCCGCTTGCGCACCGGCATGGCCCGCACCCACGATCAGGACGTCATAACTACTCATTCGAAAATCCCATCAAAAATCGGTTCTGGATAGCTGCTGTCCGCGCATTGCTGGCGGACTGCCGACATTGCCATGGCCCACTCAGCCGTTCGATCGGCGATCAGCAGCGGCACCTGCTGTTCGGGCCAGTGACGGAAGGGAAGAACCGTGCCATCCCGGCGCCACAACTCGACCTGATCGAGCCGGACATCGGCTATCAGCCATTGCGGCCGGTTCAGGTCGCCAAATGCGAACACGCCATTGTCCGGCGTGATGCCGTCAGGCGGCCCGTAAATGCCCGCCGAGCCGTGATTCTCGTCCAGCGAGGGCAACCAAGGCGCCTCACCGACCGTCGGCGCCTGAACCACATAGCATTGATTTTCCAACGCCCGGGCCTGCGCACCGATACGCACGCGCCAAAAGCCCTGCATGCTGTCGGTCGCGGAAGGAACAAGGATGATTTGCGCACCCGCCTCTGCCTGCGCACGCGCGATCAGCGGAAATTCGGCATCATAGCAGATGGTTATCCCCACCCGTCCGACCGGTGTATCGATCACATGGATGGCCTCGCCACCCCCTATGCCCCAGGTTTCCCACTCGAATCGGGTCATGACGATCTTGTCCTGATGACCGGAACTGCCGTCCGGGCAAAAAAGGCGGGCACGGTTGACGATCAATCCCCGATTATCCCGGCATGGGCGGCTGCCGCCCAGGATCGTCACCTCATAGTGAATGGCAAAATGGCGATGTAGTTCGTCGATCCGCTCCCCGACCGCCATGACATGATGCAGCCAGGCCTGCAAATCCGCCGCAGCGTCAGGATCGCCGCCCGCCAATTCCATCGCAGCATATTCTGGGAAAAGCAGGAGTTGCGCACCCTGTTCCGCCGCTTCCCACACCCAGCGGCTGATCTTAATTTCCCAAGCGCCGTAGGTGAGTAGAAGCTCGATCGGATATTGCGCGGCGGCAATACGGAAATCTGTCATTTGGACGCCTATAGCTGCTTCAACCAGAAGCGCATCAGATGTTCGCTCTCTTTAGCTTGCCCGGCTTCCTTCCAGCGCATGTTCATGGTGAAGCGCGGCGCAAGGCGATAGCCGCGCCTGTGCCAGAAGGGGGTGAGGTCGCGTGCGCTTTCCGGTCGCAAGGGATGGTCCGCATCCCTCGACACCGCGCAAAAGACAGCGCTACTCGCACCGGCCTTGCGCGCCGCCGCCTCGCGCTCGTCGAAGAAGCGATGACCCAGGCCGAGCCCGCGAAACTGGGGCAGCAGCACGGACTCGCCGAAATAGAAGAAGCTATCGACATCGACGCCGGCGGCCAGAAAGGGAGATTTGACGGCATCAGACTGAGTCGCCATGGGCGATGCGGTAGCCATGCCCACGGGAATTTCCCCCAGCCGTGCGACCACCAACACGGCCGCCTCGTCGCTCAGAAACTCGGCCAGATAGCCGGCTTCATAATCGACGCTACCATCATAAAGATAGGGCCAGCTGCGAAACACAGTCATGCGCAAGGTTGCGAGCGCGTGCAGCGACATGTCGTCCTTGCAAATGCACTCGACCCGGATCTGCTCGACGAGGTCCGCCTGCATCAACCCGCCTTCACCTGATCCAGCCAACCGGCCAGATTATAATGATTGCTGACCCGCGCGATCAGGCCATCGCGCAGTTCGAAAAAGGCGCCGACGCGCAGAAGGTAACGCTGGCCCGATGCCGGGGGCAGATCGGTATCGGTTTCCAGATATTCCCCTTTCAGCATGAATTCCCCCGCCGCCCGTTGCCCGTCAGCCGAGGTCAGGAACACCGGATCAATGACCTGTTCCCTGTAGCAGCGGTTCATATGGTCGAGAAACTCGGCAAAGGCTGTCTTCCCCCTCCGCACCGCACCCTGCGAGGGTTCATGCACGACATCATGCGTCAATAAATCGAGCATCGCCGCACTGTCGCCGCGATTGAAGGCCGCATAATAACGGACAAGCAGATCATCGTTCATCGTCTTCAATTTTCCGGCGCTATGGTGACCCGAAGACCGTCCATCTCGGCCGTCAGGGGAATCTGGCAGGAGAGACGCGACCGGTCACTGCGATGATCGCTACTGTCGAGCAGGTCGTTTTCATCCTCGCTCATCGCGGGCATCGCCGCGTCCGGCTCGATAAAGACATGGCAGGTCGCGCAGGAACAACATCCGCCGCACAGCGCCAGCAATTCATCCAGGCCGCTGTCGCGGATCGCTTCCATGAGCGACAGGCCGGCTTCTGCTTCGATCGGCCGTTCCGATCCATTCCGGTCGGCAATGATGATCTGGACCATTAGTTCGTCCCTTTCATTAGCCGTTCCGCATGCCAGCGCAAATGATCGGCCATGAAGGAGGAAATGAAATAATAGCTGTGATCGTAGCCGGACTGCATCCGCAGCGTCAGCGGCTGGCCCGCGCTTTTGCAGGCCGCCTCCAGCAATTCGGGACGAAGCTGTTCGGCCAGAAACTGGTCGGCATCGCCTTGATCGACCAGCAGATCAGGCAACCGGGCGCCATCCTCGATCAGCGCGACGGCATCATGTCTGCGCCAAACGGCGCTGTCCTCTCCCAGATAGCCCATCAGCGCCTTCTTTCCCCAGGGCACCTGCGAAGGGGCAACGATCGGAGAGAAAGCCGACACCGCCTTGTACCGATCGGGATGGTTGAGGCCGATGGTCAGAGCGCCGTGGCCACCCATGCTGTGGCCCATGATCGACTGGCGTTCCATATCGGCGGGGAAGTTCGCCGCGATCAATGCGGGCAACTCCTCCGTCACATAGGACCACATGCGATAATGGAGCGCAAAGGGCGCCTCGGTTGCGTCGACATAGAAGCCCGCGCCAAGGCCGAAATCATAGGCTCCGGCCGGATCGTAGGCGACGCCCTCTCCGCGCGGGCTGGTGTCCGGCGCGACGAGGATCAGCCCCAGCTCCGCGCAGGCTGAACGGAACTCGCCCTTTTCCGTCACATTGGCATGGGTGCAGGTAAGTCCGGACAGATACCAGACCACTGGCAGCTTCACGCCTTCCGCATGGGGCGGCACGAAGACGGAGAAGGTCATCTCCGTCCCCGTCACGCTGGAAGCATGTTTATGGACGCCCTGGACCCCGCCATGGCTTTTGTTGGTTGAAACGGTTTCCAGGGCCATCATTCACTCGCTGAAGAAATAGGCGCAGACCTTGTTCCCGGCCGGATCGCGCAGATAGGCGGCATAGGCGCCGGGCAAGTGACCGCGAGGGCCAGCTGCGCCTTCACACGCACCACCCGCCGAAACGCCAGCGGCGTGGAATGCATCGACGTCAGCTTGACTGGAGGTCGCAAAGCCGATGGTCACACCGTTGCCGGATGGCGCTTCACCGTTGCCCGGACGCAGGACCGGAAAGGCCGGCTTGTCCTTGCCATACAGAATGGCGCTGTCACCAAAGGGCCCCAAATTCTTCACGCCCAAAGGCGCCAGTGCGGCGTCGTAAAACGCCGTGGAAACTGCCAGATCGCTTGCGCCGACGCAGGCGTGCGAAAACACGCCATCACCCGAAATCACTGCCATATTTATTCTCCGACTCTATCAAAAATGAATGTCAGAACACAACCACGCTGCGAATGCTCTTGCCGGCGTGCATCAGGTCGAAGGCGGTGTTGATCTCCTCCAGACCCATGACATGGGTGATCATCGGGTCGATCTCGATCTTGCCGGCCATGTACATGTCGACAATCTTGGGCACGTCGGTTCGGCCCTTGGCGCCGCCGAAGGCCGTGCCGCGCCAGTTGCGGCCTGTGACGAGCTGGAAGGGACGCGTCCCGATTTCTTTACCCGCTTCGGCTACGCCGATGATGATCGATGTGCCCCAGCCGCGATGGCAGGCTTCCAGCGCGGTACGCATAACTTCGGTATTGCCGGTCGCATCGAACGTATAGTCGGCGCCGCCGTCGGTCAGTTCCACGACCTTCGCCACCGTCTCTTCCCGGCTCAGCCCCTTTGAATTGAGGAAGTCGGTCATGCCGAACTTGCGGCCCCATTCCTCACGGTCGGGATTGATGTCGACGCCGATGATCTTGTTCGCACCGACAAGGCGCGCGCCCTGGATCACGTTGAGACCGATGCCGCCCAGGCCGAAGATAACGACATTGTCGCCCACCTGCACCTTGGCCGTGTTGATGACCGCGCCCACGCCGGTCGTCACGCCGCAACCGATATAGCAGCTCGACTGGAAGGGCGCGTCCTCGCGGATCTTCGCCACCGCGATCTCCGGCAACACGGTGAAGTTCGAAAAAGTCGAGCAGCCCATATAGTGGAAGATCGGCTGGCCCTTGTAGGAAAAGCGCGTCGTGCCGTCGGGCATCAGACCCTTGCCTTGCGTCGCGCGGATCGCGGTGCACAGGTTGGTCTTGCCGCTGAGGCAGCTTTTGCACTGGCGGCATTCCGGCGTGTAGAGCGGAATCACGTGATCACCCGGCTTGACCGAAGTGACGCCCGCGCCGACCTCACGCACGATGCCCGCGCCTTCATGACCCAGGATCGAGGGGAAGATACCCTCGCTGTCGAAGCCGTCGAGCGTATAGGCATCGGTATGGCAGATGCCGGTCGCCATGATCTCGACCAGCACTTCACCAGCTCGGGGCCCTTCCAGGTCTACCTCGACGATTTCCAGGGGCTTCTTCGCTTCAAAGGCGACGGCGGCGCGGGTCTTCATGTCTCACTCCTGCTCGTGATCAAGGTCGGAAATGAGCTGATGTGGCTCGGCGCAACCGGCAAAATTCTCGCACCACCATGCGAAGATGCTCGTTAGCCAAACCACAGGCCCCTCCGATATTCTTTTCGTGCTCAGGTTCTAGCAATTCGCTCGCGCTGTGATAATATAGTCATTCAGCAAATAATTATTTCCTATTAGGGATAATAAATGTCGAGTTGGGACGGGATCGACGAATTTGTTAGCGTTGCGACGACAGGCTCTTTCACGCGCGGGGCGCAATCGTTAGGCGTCTCGACGACCCATGTCAGCCGATCGATCATGGCGCTGGAGCAACGAGTACAGGCGCAACTGTTCCACCGCACCACACGCACCGTCCGCCTAACCGACACCGGGCGCGTTTTTTTCGAGCGCTGTGAACGGATAGCCCAGGAACGAGACGAAGCCATTGCGCTGATCGGAGACCGAAGCGAGCCCCAAGGCGAGTTACGGGTCACCTGCTCCACAGCCATGGGGGAGCGTTTTATCTCGCCAATCATTCGTCGCTTTGCCATGCGACATTCCAGACTTAATGTGTCCATCGAACTCACCAATCGGGTGACCGATCTGATTGCCGAGGGCTTCGATTTGGCTGTGCGAACAGGCACAATCACTGACTCGCGCCTGATCGCGACGAGAGTTGCCTCACGCACACTTTATACCTGTGCTGCGCCCAGTTACCTTGCCACGACTGGACGACCGACAATGGTGGAGGCGCTGGATCAGCATGAATGTATCGCGGGCTCTGCGGCCACGTGGCATTTCAAGGTGGACGGCCAGGAAGTCATTCACAGGCCCCAGGGGCGGTTCCGCTGCAATAGCGGCCAGGCAGTGATGGAAGCGTGCGTTGCCGGCCTGGGCATCTGCCAGCTACCCGATTTCTACATCCTGCCGTACCTGAAGCATGGCATGGTCGAACTGCTGCTGGAAGACATGCAACCCGACGATGAACCGATCTGGGCGGTCTATCCCCAGCGGCGCCATTTGCTCCCAAAGGTGCAGCAGGTCGTCGATTGCCTGCTGCATGAGTTAGGGCCGGCGATGAACAGGCCACGAAACGAAAGAACCTCAGGATAAGTCTCGACTTCCATTTATCCCACCAGCTACAGCAGTACGATCGGCTGGCGCCCTTCATCCATCTCAGGCAGCAAGATCCACAAGGGGCACGACCGCTCGAGCCACCAAATCATCCAGACCATCGACGATCCACCGGGAATAATGCCGCTCGATCATCACGACGGAGGTGTCGTGCAGCGCGGCCACGAGGCGAATCGGCAGTCCCATGCGGAGGCCCCGAACGATCGAGCTGTGCCGTAATGCATAAGGGATGGTTGCGGCTGGGAGCCCTGCCTCTTTCACAACCTGATTCCAGCTTCGGGTCATTTCCGAGGGCGATTTCCATGGCCCTCGTTCGTAACGCTCCCACTTGACCGCCGAGACCTGCCGGACACGCCAACGTTCCAACAACGGCGCACTCGACGACCGATCCTCCACGATCGGCTTCAGCAGTTCGACGATATCGTCGCCGATCGCCACGCGGATATGCTCGTTGTTCTTCTTATTCCCCTTGTAGGATTGCGGGATCATGAGCCGGTTCCGCTCCAGCAACGCATCCGCGACCTGCATCCGCCGCAACTGGGCGAATCGGGCACCGGTCGCCGCCATGACCGCGACCAGACGCCCCAGATCCTCGTCCATGGCGCAGGCGGCCGCGACGATCCGGCGCACCTCGGCATCGGCCAAAATCTGGTTCTCACGGGCCTTCGACTCGGTCACCGCCGGGGCTTCGAGGGACAAGCCATATTTGATGGTCAGCGGCAGATCGACCGGAAGAACCTTGCGATGCTCTGCCCAGGCCGCATTGAGGGCCGCCTTGAAATCGTTGAGCAGCCGCTGCGTGCTGGTGAACTTCTGTCGGGCCAGTCGCTTCTGCCAGGCGCGCAGATCCGCCTCCGACAAATCCTTGAGTGCCAACCCTGCCATCCGCTTGTCGCCGAGGACATGCTTGTTGAGCTTGTAATGGGCATCCGACCGGACATCCCTTCCCGCCTGTGCCGCGCGCCGCGCGTCGCGTCGCACGACATAGGCCGAGATCGCCGTCCCGACGGTGATGTTGGGGTCAAGCGCTGCCGGCGCACCGCTCGTCTGCCGCTCGACCCATTCGAGCGCTTTTGCCAGCGCCTGCTTCCAGCTGAGGATCGTATCATCGTCAGCGTCACGGACGTCGTCTGGCTCGCCCAACGTGGCGTTCAAATAGGCATTGGGCACATCGGTGCGCCGGAAACGGACCACCCAGCTGACCTTCCGCGCGCCCTTGTAATAGCCGATATGGAAGCCCTCGGAGACGAGCCGCCAATAGGCCTTGGTCTTGACCGGCAGGCGCAGGCGCACGGCCCGATCCTGGATACGAATGTCGGCAACTATGCGAGCCATAAGCGAAAGGGACCATCCGATTTCTTGTCCTTTTGCTATAGCAGGACTGCCTTGGATTCGCAAGGATGCCACAATGCTAAGTATATGAAATTAAATGCATCCCAGAGTGTCCCCAGACGTCTTGGCGGCTCTCTCTCACGGCTGAAACACGGGTTCGATTCCCGTAGGGGTCACCAGTAAAATCAATAACTTAATGGATTTTTATTGGTTGAAATGGCAGATTTGGTCCATACGTCGTCCATGGATTTATCCGGGCGTCGGCGGCAGACTGCAAAGCCCATGACGCCCTGATCGACCTACCCGAGCGCGCACCTGACGCCTTGCTAGCCGACAAGGGCTATGACGCCGAAGCAATCCGTGCCCGCCTTGCCGAACGAGATATCGAGGCCGTCATTCCGGTGGGTCAAACCGCCGCGGGAAAATCGAACATGGTCGGGCGCTCTGAAAGCAGCGCAATCGCATCGAGCGCATGTTCGGTCAGCTCAAGATCAACCGCGCCAAGGCGACCCAATAGGATCAACTGGCCAACAGCTTCCTTGGAATGGTCCAAATCGCAACCACCAGATACTGGCTCAATTTGTCCACGCCGCCTAAAACGCGATGAGGAACAGGCAGCCCAGCTATTCCGCTGCATAACACTTAACAGCGCCGCAGGATTGAGCGATAATTCCATCCACACGTTGCCTTCAATGGCAGCATTAGCAACAAACTTTTGACAAAGATCGCCGTAACAACACCGGCGAGTTTACATTATACTATGACCGCAATCTGTCAGCGGTCGGTAGAGGCGGCTGTTGCTCTCGCGGCACAGCAAGTCACAGAAGATGAAACTTGTGTATCGATTTTGGCAACAGCAAGCCAATTTCTACCCGATAATCATCCACTATTCGGCACCGCCAACACCATAACGTGGACCTGGCGGCGCTGTAGGCAACATCGCCTTTAACCGCTGGACGATGTGGGCATAGCGTGGATCAGCCGCCAGGTTGCGCGTCTCGCCCGGATCGCGATCCTCATCATAGAGTTCCGCGCCCAGCTTGCCCTTCTCCCACTCCGTGTAGCGCCAGCGGGCGACGCGAACGCTGCGACCGCCCTGCACCTGGCTATAGGCGGGCTGCGTCCACGCCTTCGACGCCGGATTGTCCAGCAGCGGCTTCAAACTGTCGCCTTCAAGGCCATCGGGCTTGGGCAGTCCGGCGATCTCCGCGATGGTCGGATAGAGATCGACCAGTTCGACCATCTTCCTCGACACGCGCCGATTGCCTTTCGCGCCGGGCATGTTGATGATCAGCGGCACCTTCACAGATCCTTCGAACAGCATCTGCTTTTCCCACTGGCCATGTTCGCCCAGCAGGAAGCCGTGGTCGCTGGTGAATATGATGATCGTGTTGCGATCCAGCCCCAGCGGCTTGAGCGCATCCAGCACGCGGCCGACCTGCGCGTCCATGAAGGATGTGGCGGCGTAATAGGCGCGCACGAAGCTGCGCTGCTGATCGACGGTCAGGTCCAGATTCTGGAAGCCGACCAGTCCGTAGGACGCGGGCAGCACCTTGGCCAGCGCCGCCGGGTCCTCCGGTTCGAACTTGACCTTGTCCAGCGGATACATGTCGAAATATTTTTTGGGCGCGACTTCGGGGACGTGCGGGCGATAGAAACCGGCGGCAATGAAGAAGGGGCCGTCCCGATGCTCTTTCAACATGGCGATGGTTTCGGACGCGACCTTGCCGTCGGTCTGCTCCTCATCCGTCCCTTCATCCGCCAGGAAAGCGAGCGCGCTGCCCAGCCGCCCGGACGGATGCGGGTTGAGGATGGTCATCCGGCCATCCCGTTCATTGATCTTGTCCCGCCCGGCAGGATTGACGACCCGGTCCCATGATGGCGTGTCGTCAGGCCCGCTGGTCCCGATGTCGCCGGGCACGCCCTGATGATAGATTTTGCCCACGCGCCCGGTAAAATAGCCATTCTGGCGGAAATATTGCGGCAGGGTCACGACGCCGGGCAAATTGGCCCGAAACTTGGTTTTCAAATCCCAGACGCCGGTAGTGTCGGGCCGTCGCCCGGTCAGGAAGGAGGCGCGGCTCGGCCCGCACCAGGGATATTGCGAATAGGCGTTGGCAAAGTTCACGGATCGCTTCGCCAGCCGGTCCAGATTGGGGGTCTGGACCGGCTTGAAGCCGGTCGCGCTGGTCCGGGTGTTCAGATCGTCGGCGATCAGGAAGAGGACGTTCATGCGCTGCTGCTGCGGGGCGGCCTGTCCCGGCGCGCTGGTCCTGGCGACAACGGACTGCGACATGGCGCAGGGGGCCAGCGCCAGCATTGCCGCCTGCACCCACAAACCCGCCCTCTGCCTGCGCTGCCTGCTCATCATGCTTCCCTGATCCCTTCTGCCGCAGGACGAACGCACGCCCTGCCATGAACTACAAACGAATGTCGGCGGAGAACGCCCATGTGAAACTCTGTCCCGGCGGCAGCAGCACGACGCCGCCACCGGACAGCGCATTCTGCCGCCCATACCATGGCTCTGGACTGAAAAAGCCCTTCTCGACATTGCCCCAGAGATTGAAGGCAACGACATCGCGCTCCGCCGGACCCCGCGCCTGTTGCATGATCATGATCGATCCCACGCCAGGCTGCGTCAGCGTGACGGCGGGACGACGCCGAAAACCCGACCAAAGCAGAGGAAGTGCCGTTTCGGTGCCAAGCGAGGAGAGGCGCGCGGCTTTAAGGGGGTCGAATGCGGCTGTGCCTGCGGGCCGTCCATAGGCGTCCAGCAAAAGCCGCCCTCGCCCATCGGCGCTGATCCTTGCGTCGGCAGCGTCGCCCTGCCCGCCAAGCGGCAAGGCGAAGGTGATGTGATTGCCGATCGAAAAGGGCATCGCCACATCGCCAGGGTTCGTGACCTGATGGGTGACGCTGATCCGGTCGCCACGCAGCGCGTAGGTGATCGATAGGCGAAACGGGAATGGGAACAGCGCGCGGCTTTCGGGCGTGTCACGCAACGCGATCGTGACGCTCGCCCCGCTCGCCCCCTTTGGCGGGGTAACGACCGACCATGCGCCATTTTTGGCAAAGCCATGGATCGGCATCGGCCAGAGCTTCCCCTGCCATTGCCAGCCGGCGGCCTTATCAGCCTTGCCCTGTGACGGATCGGCGGCGAAGGTGCGTCCCGTTGCAGGCCACATCACCATCGCCTTGCCCGCAAAGCCGGGCTGCGGGCAGAAATCCATGCCGCGATAGAGAAGTTCGTGGCTCTTGCCCGCCCGGCGCAGCTGCAACCCGACCAGCTGTCCACCCAGCGTCGGGGCGATCACGGCCGTCAGGCGCGACCTTTTGGGCTGGAGACGGATCAGCGTCGCCGACAGGCGCTGGTCCAGGCATCCCGGTTCGTCCTGGGCCGCCATGGCAGGCGCGGCCGCAAGCAGCGCCGCCGCTGCCATGGCCAGCCCCGCCCGGCGCGGCGGGCACGTCACCGGCGGCACATCAGGCGTCCGTGCCGTCAATCCTTGATTCCCGCATTCTCATTCGCTTCCGGCGAACCAAGCACCGGGAACCGAACGAATGCCTTGCCTTCATCATGCGCGCGCTGCTTGGCGACGCTGTCGGGCAGGACATTATCCTTCCTGTCCACGCGATTGGGTTCCACCAGCCAGCTGTCCGGGAAAGGCGCAGCGCCGGTTCCCGCGCGGTTGCGCCGCACGCTGCCGATGGCGTTGCGTTCGCCATAGGGAATGGCGTGGCGACCGTCGCGATTGGCCAGTTGCTGGTACAACGCCTTGCGCAGATCGACCTTGGCCTGAAGATAGGCCGGATCGTCGATCAGATTGTGCATTTCGTCAGGATCGCGCGCCAGATCATAGAGTTCGTCGGTGTCGTAGACGCCGTAATATTGGATATATTTCAGGTTATCGCGCTGAATGGCGAATGTACCCGGCGTCATGGGATAGGCCCATTCCCAATAATATTCATAGGTGAAGTCGGGCGCCTTCCAGTCCTTGTCCGCGACCTTGCCGGTAATGAGCGGCCATGCGCTGACTCCTTCGAACTGCGCTGGCTGCTCGACCCCGGCCAGGTCCAGGAAGGTCGGCGCATAATCGAGATTGCGTATCCGCCCGGTGTTGACCGCACCGGCCGGCACCGTCCCCGGCTCATACATGACCATCGGCACGCGTACCGACGCCTGATAGGCAGTCCGCTTGTCGATCAGGCCATGATCGCCGATCTGAAACCCGTTGTCGGCGGTAAAGACGACCAGCGTATCCTTTTCCAGCCCGTTCGCCTTCAGATAGGCGGCAATGCGTCCAACACTGTCATCGACCGCAGCAAGCGCGCCATAATAATAGCGCAGATATTCGGTCATCTTCATATCGGTGTTGAAGAAGAAATCGATGCCGTGCCATGTGTTTCGCTGGTTATAGACCCACATCGGCTTGCCCTTGTAATTTTCGGGCATGTTGGCGGCGCTGGCCGGAATCTTGAAATCGGTCCGATCGTACAGATGGCGGTAGCGCGGCGGCGGCAGAGGGTCCGAATGGACCGCCTTGTGGCTCAGATACAGGAAGAACGGCTTGCTCTTGTCGCGTTCCTTTTCCAGCCAGTTCATGGCGTAGTCGGTCAGCTCATCGGTAATATAGCCTTGCTGCGCGACCTTCTTGCCATCCACGTTCCACATCGTCGTTTCGCCGCCCTGCACGGCTGCATCGGGATCGCCGCTCGCAGGATAATAGCTCCCCTGCCCCCGGAAACTGACCCATTTGTCAAAGCCCGGACGCGGCGTGTCGACGTCGTTGCCCATATGCCACTTGCCGATGAAGGCGGTCTGGTAACCCGCCTTCTGCAGATAGGACGGGAAAAAGGTCAGCCCGGCTTCCGACGAATTCGCATTGTCGACAATGCCATGGTTGCGCGCGGTTTCGCCCGTCAAGATGGTCGCGCGGCTGGGGCTGCACAGCGACGACGTGACCACCGTATTGGGAAAATAGGTGCCGCCCCGCGCCAGCCGGTCGATATTGGGGGTTCTGAGTTCCGGCTGCAAAAAGCCCATGCCGTCATAGCGCAGGTCATCCAGCAGGATGAAAACCACATTCCGCGGCTTGCGCGCCGGTTCGACCTTGGCGGGACTGGCCGCCTTTTGCGCGGGGCGCGCGGACAGCAGGGTCGCGGGGCATGTCGCCAACACCATACCCGCCGCCAGCAACCCGTATAGACGCAGCCTCTTCATGACCCCTCCAATCTGTTTAGAGCGGTAATATCGCAATTGGCAGCGCTGTCAATGTCGCGCCTTACATGTCCTCGCCATGCACGTCAGCGGTCGCTCCCGGTTGCGTGGACCCGCGGATGATGAGTTCGGGCACCAGTTCCTCCAGCGCGTCGGCATGGCCCAGAAGGACGGAAATGGCATTGCGCGCCATGCCCGGAATCGGCTGCCTCACCGTCGTCAGCGGCGGGTACATGGTGCGACTGCCCGGCGAATCGTCGAAGCCTGCAATCGCTATGTCGCGGGGTATGTCCCGGCCAATCTGCCGCGCCGCCGCCATCGCGCCCAGCGCCATCGCGTCGTTGGTGGCGAAAATGGCGTCGGGGGGTTCGGGCAGGGCCAGAAGCTGCTCGGCGGCGGCCTTGCCGGACGCGAAGGTGAAATCCCCCTTCACGACATAGTCGGCACGATAGCGGAGGCGCGCCTGGGCAAGGGCGGACCGATAGCCGGTCACCCGTTCGCTGGCGGCGGCCCTCTCGAACGGCGGCGCGATGAGGGCGATGCGCGACTTTCCCGTCGCAGCGATATGCGCCACCATTTTGCGGCTGACGTCCGTGTCCCTGACAGGAACGATGTCGCCATAGCCCGACAGGGTGGACGCGACCCTGACGAGCCGGGTTCCCTTGCTCTCAATCGCCCTGACAATCGCGGCGTCGTTGCTGAGCGGCGGGACCAGCATGATGCCGTCTGGGCGCAGATTTGCCGTCACCCGCTCGACCAGCCTCTCCGCAGTCTCGTCCTGATCCCTTACCTCGACCACGAGATGATAATTGCGCAGACGACATTCGGTCGATGCGGCCACCAGCATGCTCGTCTGATAGCTGCTGAAAACGTCGCTCAATATGAAGGTGATCAGGAAGGATCGGCTGGCCGCCAATTGCCGCGCCGCCAGATTGGGGCGGTAGCCAAGTTCGTCGATCGCCTTCATGACCCGTTCCTTCATGGCAGGGCGGACATGGGCTTCGTTGTTGAGAACTCTGGAGACGGTTTTCATGCCGACGCCGGCCTTGGCCGCCACATCATAGATCGTGACCAAAAATCTCACCTCATTACCGACTGTCGCTCGGCGAACGGCCTATGGCAACAGTGGGGCAGATGCAAATATGGCGACACGAGCCTTCAGGGCCACGACAATTAGGGTCACAGAAAGGAAACGACAGGCTCAAAAGAAAAGGCCGCCCCGATCGAAATCGCGGCGGCCCCTTATCTGGCACTGGTCCGATCAGTAGGCCATCCGCACGCCGACGCGGAAGGTGCGACCCAGCACGTCGTAAAGATTGGCGTTGGTGCCGATATTGTTGGCCGGTGCCACCGGCGGGTTGGTGTTGAACGCATTCTTGATCGCGCCAAACACTTCCACCATGCGCGGGCCATTGTCGATGATGCGATAGCTCGCATTCACGTCGACATAGGTAACCGCCTTGACGCGGTTGTCGTTGATGCTGTTCGGCAGGGTCGGGCTATAGCCGTCATCCTGCGGCCCGACATAGGTGGTGCCGAACTTGCCCTTGGGAATATAGCGCGACTGCATGCCCAAAGTCAGCGGCCCGCTGGTGAAGGTGGCCCGCGTGTTGATCTGATAGCAGGACATGCTGGGATAGGCCTGCTGCGTGACCGTGCCGTTCTGGCATTTGCCGTTCAGTGGCGATCCCGCGTTGACATAGGTCAGCTTCGTATAGGCCGTGCCCAGGATGCGCAGGTCCAGCGTACCGATATTCTCGATCTGCTTGCGATAGCCCAGTTCGACGTCGAAGCCCTTGACCTGCAACTCGTTCGCGTTGGCAGAGATGTTGCGGATGAAGGTCAGAACGCCATTGGCATCGCGGGTGACGAAGGCGCATGCATCCTGCGCGCCCTGGAAGCACTGGGTGACCAGAGTGGGACCGCCCACGGCCGCGATATAGCCGGTTACCTTGATGTCATAATAGTCAACCGACAGCTGGAGATTGGGTATCGCCGCAGGCTGGATCGTGACGCCGAAGGTCTTGGTGTGCGAAATTTCCGGGCGCAGATTCGGGTTGCCGCCGGACTGGGTGGCGACCTGCGTGCTGGTATTGGTCGCCGGGTCCAGGATCGCGCTGTTCTGGACGTTGGGCAGGATATATTGCTCGTTCATGTTCGGCGCACGGAAGTCGCGCGAAATGGTGCCGCGCATCCGCAGCCAGTCTACCGGCTTGTAGACCAAGCCGAGCTTCCAGGTGACTGCGTTGAAGCTGGAGTCCGCAGGGCCAACGGCGCCGCCCGCCAGGGGCGCTTCGGGGCTGGAGAATTTATAATGGGCGTGCCGCACCGCGCCATTGACTTCCAGCGTCTCGGCAAGGGGAACGTTGGACAGCAGCGGCACATTGGCCTCGGCATAGACTTCGAACACCTTGCTGCGTCCGTGCAGGGCGCTGTAATTCTGGATAAAGCCACCGGCGGCCGATACGGGGTCGACATCCGCCGCGATGCTTTCGGTGCGATATTCCGCGCCCGCCGCGACCGAAACCGGTCCGCCCCAGGCGTCGAAAGGCTGCCCCTGGACGTTCGCGCTGACGTCGTCCAGCGTGATCCTGGACCGCTGAACGGCCGTGCCATAAACATATTGCAGCGCAGCGTCGCTGGCTGTGCCGACGCCGAACAGGTTGAGCGGCTGACAAGCGGCATCCGTGGTCGCCGACTGGTTGACCGCACAGACGATCCTGCCGGCATTGGCGCCCGTGCCGTTGACGGCCTGAACCGCGCGCGAGAAATTATTCTGATTGATGATGTTGCGCGCGACATTATCCAGCTTGCTGACGCCCCGGACATAGCTGGCGTCCCAGGTCCAGCCGCCCAGATCGCCCTTCAGGCCGGCGGCGACCCGATAGCTTTCGACATGATAGTCGACGATCGGAACCAGCAGACCATCGCCCGCCTTGCCGATGTTGACGTTCGCCAGGCCGATCTGCTGCATCTGGCTGCGCAACTGGGCGGGAAGGAAGGGATTGTTGACCGACAGCGTGATCGCGCCGGTGTTGGGCGGCCCCGCCCGCAATGTGCCTGCGGCGTTCTGGTTACCCGAACGCAACTGCGCGAACGTGCCCTGATTGTCCGTCTGACCGTAGGAGCTGTCCACCCACGCCTTCAGATTGTCGCTCAGTTCCGCTTCCGCCCGGAAGAGGGCGGCCAGGCGCTTTTGCGGCCCCTGAAGATCGAAGGCGCTGCTGGCAGGATTGATGCCGCGGCGCGACCCGCCGATCATCTGGTTGTTATTGGGCGCGTAGAGCTGGCCGAAGGTGAAGGGCAGCAGCGTCGTGCCATCGTCCGACACCTGTTGCTCGCCAAATGCATTGGTCAGCCTGGAACTGACGATCAGGCCAGCGGGCGTATTCTGGGACCAACGCACGTCGGGCGAGATGATCAGGGCCGGCAGGCCGTTCTGCGCGGAATTGGCGTTCGACATGACGCCATATTCCTGGGCGCACCAGCTGCGCGAATAGCAGTTGCCCGTCCTTTTCCGGTCCTGATAATCAAGCCCGGCGATGATGTGCAGACGGCCATCCAGGAATTTCTGGCCCACGCCGAACGAGTATTTCTGCTCATCCCCATCGCCAGCGTCCGTCACGCCATATTGCGCCGAAGCGCGAATTCCCTCCAGCTTGTTGTTGAGGATGATGTTGACGACACCGGCCACAGCGTCCGAACCATAGGCCGCCGACGCGCCGCCGGTGACGATGTCCAGCCGCGACACCAGCGAACTTGGAATGAGGTCGGTGTTGAACAGGCCGGTGAAGGTCGTCGCGGGAAAGCGCAGCCCGTCCACCAGCACGAGGGTGCGAACCGCGCCCAGACCGCGCAGGTTGATCAGATTGTTGCCGGGGCCGTTGCCGCCACCGCCGACGAACGCCGTCGTCGAACTGGTATCGGTGCGCACGACGGGCAGGTCGTTGATGACCTGCGACAGCTGCGTCGCGCCGGTTTGCGCAATCAGGTCCGCGCCGACCACCGTGACCGGCGTGGGCATGTCCGCGCCGTTACGAACCACGCGCGAACCGGTAACGATGATGGCTTCGCTTGCGCCATCCGCTTCCCCCGCCTGCTCCTGCGCCATTGCAGCGCCGCAGCATGCCATCGCGGCCCCCGCGAGCAAGAATCCCAGATAATGACGATGACCCTGTGAAGCCACGATACCCTCCCCCTGTTATGGCGACCTGTCAACACGGCCTGCCTTATTTCGCGCCCCCCATCGTTCAGAAGCCTGAGGGCCCTACCTATTGATGTAGCGGTAATTCAATATGGCAGCGCTGTCAATTATATCATCGTACTCATGCCGACGATCGCGTAATGAGCGATACAGTTTTGCAACGGTGCCTCGCGCGCCAGAGGTTTGAATATTTCGGTACAAAGGCCGCCAACTCATTTCAAACACAAGCCCGCGTTCCGGCGGAACAGCGCCTCCTCATCGTCTGACAAATCCGGGCGCTGGCGTTCGACCGCGGCCATGGATGCCGGAAGCGCGAAGGGCAGGTGACCGCAGGCCGGGCTGAGCCCCGAAACTATGTCGAACAGAGCCACGTCGCTTGTGCCGAAATTGACGAGCACGGCCTTGGCATGCGGCATGAGGGCGGTGAGCACCGCGGGTCGATCCATCTCCACCGCGGCAATGACGGGCACAAGCGCCGCCGCCCGCTTGAGCGCCACCAGTGCCGGATCATCGGCCCCGAAGTCGAGCCGCCCTTCATGCTGCCGCGACCCGAAAAAATGGAAAGGGTGCAGCTTTTCGAACGGCGTGGCGGCGCGCACCAGCGCTATGTCGGCCTCGGACGGGTCTTTGACGACGACATAGCCCGCTGAAGCCGCAACAGCCTCATCCACGCCATAAAGCCAGATTTTCTTGCGCCCTTTCAGCGGCAATAATCCGCCCTCGTTGCGCAGCAGTATCTGGCTTTGCCGCTGCGCCTTGTCCGCCTCGCTCTGCCACTTAGCATTGCCGACCAGCCTGGCGGCGGCCTGTTCGTCGACATAGGGATTGTCGAACAGGCCCTGCCGGAACTTGAGCGCCAATATGCGCCGCGCCGAATCGTCGATTCGCTCGACCGAAATTGCGCCGCTGCGCACGCCTTCCAATATCGGGGCGGCATCATCCACGCCGCCGAACTGGTCGATGCCGGCGTCCACGCCCTTGGCGAATCGATCGGCGACGCTCAGCTTTTCCACGCCCCATGGCATGCCGATCGCCTGCGGCGCCTGGGGATGATCCGCATCCGGCGATACGCAGGTCTCCGGGCAGTCGCGCGTGATCGACCAGTCCGAAATGATCAGGCCCCGATATGCCTTTTCGCCACGCAGCAGGTCGGTCAGCACCTGTTTGCTGAACCCTGCGCCGACCGGCTCGACCGGCTTGCCGCCAATCGAGGGGCCATGCAACGCGACATAGGTGGGCATCACGCCCTCGCTCACCGCTGCAAGCGGGCCATCGAACGCGCGGACATGATCGGCAAATGACGCATCGGTCAGATGGACGTTGCGGCCATAATGATTGTGCCCGTCAAACCCTTCCGGCTCCGCGCCATAGCCGACCCAATGCTTGACCACGGTCGCGACGCCCGTTGGCGTCACGCCGGTCGCGCCGCCCTGGAACCCTTCCACATAGGCGCCCGCCAGGCGGGAGATGGTTGCGGGGTCGGAACCGAATGTCGCGGAAAAGCGGGACCAGCGCGGCTCGCTACCCACATCGGCCTGGGGCGACAATGCCATATGGATGCCGACGGCGCGATATTCCTGCCGCGCAATATCCCCAAACCGGCGGACGAGATCGGCATCGTCCAGCGCCGCAAATCCCAGCGTATCGGGCCACAGGGTGAAGCCACCGCCCGTCGTGCTCGCGCCGATCGTGGCCTGAAAATGGTGGCGCGGATCAGTGCTGATCGTTGCCGGAATACCCAGCCTTGTGCCCTCGGCGATCTTCTGCACCATATTGTTCTGGCGCGCGAATTCCGCCGGCTTCACCACGATCCGGGTGATGAAGCTGTTGATCTTCCCACCTTCGATCATGGCGCGCACCCGCGCCATGTCATAGCCGGTCGACGACACGCCGATCGCCGATCCATGCCCCGGCAGACTCGCATGCACCATCAGGCCGACTTTTTCCTCGATGGTCATGCGCGCCATCAGGTCGTCGACCCGCTCCTCGACCGACAGGCGCGAATCCTCGTAGCGGTCTAGCTGATTGTTGCGGTTAAGATCCCGCCACTGCCGCGCTTCAGGCGCGGCGACCAGCGGCGTAGTCAGGGCAAAAAGCCCGGCGACGCAGGCCGGAGCCAGCATTACGCCCCGATACAGCTCTTTCAAGGCCATGCCCCCTCCTGTCCCGCAATCTCAGTTTAATTTAGCGCTATATTGATTATATCGCAGAAGTGGGCAAGACTGCATTTGCACAAGGCAGCATATCAAGTGACGGACCGGCCGGCCCCGCAGGGTGACGCGACGGTGGCCGCAAGGGAGGATGGGATGATCAACCAACGCAAGCGCAGGTTTTTGCAGGCCAGCGCAGCCGCCGCCATCATGGCCGCGTTTCCCCGCTATGCCCAGGCGGTCGACTATGTGAAGCGTGATCCGCGCAAGCGCCACAATCTGCTGCTCATCACATCGGACGATGTGGACTGGTCGGCGCTCGGCTTCATGAACGGACGGCGCGGCCTCACCCCCAATCTCGACAGCCTCGCCGCGCAAAGCCATGTCTTTGAGCAGGTGCGTACCGTAGCGCCGATCTGCATGCCCTCGCGCCAGGCGTTCATGAGCGGCCTGTTGCCGCACAAGAATGGCGGCAACGGCTTCTTCCCGATGCGGGAGGGTATGCCGACGCTATGCACCACCCTGGCTGCCGAAGGCTATTATTGCGCCGCCAGCCACAAGATCGGCCATATGCAGCCCGCCTCCTCCTTCCCCTGGGACTTAAAGCAGGAAGGCAAGGACCGTCATCCCATGGTGCATGCCGACATGCTCCGC
The DNA here is from genome assembly GCF_002431195.1 of Sphingobium sp. UBA5915. Classification (NCBI taxonomy): domain Bacteria; kingdom Pseudomonadati; phylum Pseudomonadota; class Alphaproteobacteria; order Sphingomonadales; family Sphingobiaceae; genus Sphingobium; species Sphingobium sp. UBA5915. The sequence goes on from NZ_DJDV01000032.1 coordinate 21,067, forward strand.
CTTGCCGTCACGGAAGCGCAGGCCCAGTACAAACCCTTCTTCATCAACTGCAACATCAACGATCCGCACCGGCCATTTTATGGCGCGGAGGATGCGCAGGAAATCGATCACGAGCAGACCGGCCCGTATCGCATCGCCCGGCCGCTCAAGGCGGGCCAGGTTCCGATCCCCGCCAATCTCGAAGACTTGCCCGATATTCGGGAGGAGATGGCGCAATATTGGAATTCGGTGCAACGCCTCGACATCGCCGTGGGCAATATTCTGAAGGCTCTCAAGGATAGCGGCACTTGGGACGACACGATCGTCCTGTTCGTGGCGGATCATGGCATGCCGATGCCCTTTGCCAAGGCCAGCGTCTATGACCATGGCATCCGTACGCCCGTGCTGCTGCGCTACCCCGGCATGGGAAAGCCGCGCCGCTTCGATACGCTCACGACCAACCTCGACATATTGCCGACGCTGATCGAGCTGTTGCAGGCAAAGCCGATCGCAGAGCTGGACGGGCAATCCTGGGTTCCGATGCTGAAGGGCGGCGCGGCGCAGGACAAGCCGTTCATCATGTCCTATGTCGACTATGTGTCGAGCGGGATGCTCTACCCTTCGCGCACCTTGCAGGACAAACGCCACGCCTTCCATTACACCGCCTGGGCGAACGGCAAGACCGAACTCAAGATCGAAAGCATGTGGGGTCTCACCTTCCCCGCCATGGCGAAGGCCGCGGAAACGGACGCGCGCATCGCCGCGCGCGTGAAGCAATATGTGATGGGCTATCCCATGGCGCTCTATGATCTGGAGGCTGATCCGGGCCAGCGGAACAATCTGATCGCCGATCCCGCCTACAAGGCCAAGGTCGATGAGATGCAGCGTCTGATGCTGGCCGAGATGGAGCGGACGGGCGATCCCCAGCTGGAAAATTTCCGCGTCTCGCTGGCCGGTGGCACCCCGGTCCTGAAGCAGGAGCCGGCCAAGTTCCGCATCCGCGGCGGTGACTGATTGGCCGAACCAGCCCGGCCAATGGGCCTGGTCGTCAGAGTGTGGATTGTTTGCCAATCCCCGCTTATGACGATGTCCTTCGCCAACCGACCAGGGATGACATGACGAGCCCGGACACTACCCGTAAACGCCGGAGAGGCGCGAAAGGCCCCACGATCACGGCAGTCGCGCGGGAGGCTGGCGTATCGGCCATGACGGTCTCCAACGTCATCAACAACAAGAGCTTCGTCAACCCGGTCGCGCGCGAAGCCGTTTTGAAGGCGGTGAAGGCGCTCAACTACACGCCCAATTCCGCCGCCCGCAGCCTGGCGGCGGCCAAGACGCTGCGGATCGGCCTGCTCCACCGCGACATTGACAGCGCGCTGTTGAGCGCCATGCTGGTTGGCAGCCTGCGCGCCACATCGCGCCTTGGCGTGCAGCTGGTGCTGGAAATATACGACTTCTCCGATCCTGTCGGCGGCATCGAAAGGATGATCCGAAGCGGCATTGACGGCCTGTTGCTGCCGCCGCCGGTCTGCGAGATCGCTAGCGCCGCGGGTCTGCCCGAAAGGCATGACGTGCCGATGATCGGCTTGGCACCCGGCGGCGACCTGCGCAACATGGATTGCGTGCGCATCGACGATGAACAGGCGTCCTATGAAATGACGCTCATGCTGCTCGGCAAGGGGCACCGCCGGATCGCCATCGTCACGCTGCCGACTTCGCTGGTGGCGGCCTCCCGTCTGAAGGGCTATCTGCGCGCGCTCGGCGACGAAGCTGTCGTCGCCGATATGAAGCTGGTCTGGGAAGCACCCCCGACGTTCGAGGCGGGCCTGGCCCTGGCGGAGCGCGTGCTGACCACGCAGCGGGATTTCACCGCCGTCATCGCGGGGAATGACGACATGGCGGCGGCGTTCGTGAACGTGGCGCTGCGCAACAAGATTTCGGTGCCGGACGACCTGTCGATCACGGGTTTCGACGATACGCCGATCGCCGTCAAAATCTGGCCGGAACTGACCACCATCCGGCAGCCGCTGGCCCTGATCGCCGAACGGGCGGCAGAGCGGCTCGTCGCAACGCTGCGCGGCGAGCCGCCTGAAACCCAGCCGCTGGCGATCTACGTCGATTACAAGATGATCGAACGGCAATCGACCGGACCGGCACGGGCCTGATCGTCTCCCGCTAACGACATCCTTACTCGGCGTCTGGCTGGCGATCGGGCCGCGCGGCGGCAAAGGCGGGCAAGGCGTTGCAGGCCGCTTCCACAGCCTCGATCCGGGGAAAATCCGTGCGCGCGCCAAAGCGACGGGCATTGCCCAGTTGCGGGATCAGGACGATGTCGGCCAGCGTCACCTGATCGCCGAAACAATATGGCCCTTCCCGATCGGCAATCAGCCGCGAACAGGCTTCAAGCCCGGTCTCGATCACCTCGCGCGCCCAGCCCTGCACAGCGTCCTCATCCAGTCCGCGCGCTGCCAGCATGCGCAGGATCTTGAGGTTCTGGACCGGGTGAATATCGCATGCAACGGCCTGGGCGAACCCCCGCACGGTCGCCCGCATCAGCGGGTCGGCGGGCAATAGCGGCGGATCGGGATAACATTCGTCCAGATATTCGCAGATGGCCATGCTTTGCGTCAGCACCGTGCCGTCCACTTCCAGGGCTGGCACCAGCCCCTGCGGGTTGATCGCCATATAGGCGTCGGACCGCTGCTCGCCCGCACGCAGGCGATAGGTGCGATCCGACCATGTCAGGCCCTTAAGTCCCATGGCGATCCGCACGCGCCAGGACGCGGAGGATCGCCAGAAGCCGTGCAGGATCATGTCAGTCATGGGCGACCGGCGTGATTATGACCTTGGTATCGGCAAGGCCGTCGATCGACACGATGATTTCATCGCCCGGCACGACCGCGCCGACGCCAGCTGGCGTCCCTGTGTAGATGAGGTCGCCCGGCTCCAGCCGATAGGCGCGCGAGAGGAAGGCGATGAGTTCAGACACCGGATGAATCAGGTCGGCAAGGTCGGCCTGCTGCTTCACCTCGCCATTGACGGTCAGGCGAATGGCGCCGGTCGACAATTCCCCGGTCTCGCTGATCGGGTGGAGCGTGCCGAGCGGGGAGGATTGCTCGACATTCTTGCCCGCGTCCCACGGACGCCCCTTGGCGCGCGCGTCGAGCTGAAGGTCGCGGCGGGTCATGTCGAGGCCGGTGGCATAGCCATAGATATGGTCGACCGCCTTGTCGGCGGGAATGTCGCGACCGCCCTTGCCGATGGCGACGACCAGTTCGGCTTCATAATGATAGTTGCCGGTCATCGTCGGGTAGGCGATGGGACCGCTGGGCACGACCGTTTCGGCCCATTTGGTGAAGTAGAAGGGTGCTTCGCGATCCACCTCGACGCCCATTTCCTTGGCATGATCGGCATAGTTGCGGCCGATGCAGAAAATGCGGCGGACGGGGAAATCATGGCCGTCGCTCGTCGGGGCCAGAACGGGCGACTGAGGGTCGAACAAGAGGGTCAATGGTTGCACTCCCGGTAGAGGTCGAGCTTCATCTGTGAAGCCTTGTCGGAATAGCCGAACAATATCGTCTGCGAATGCGCCTGGAAGCGGTAGGGAACCCAGGATGGTATGACAACCATGTCGCGCGCGCCCAGCCGGATTTCCTGATCGCCCAGTTCCAGCGTCGCTTCGCCTTCGACCAGCACGAACACCGTGCCGTCGGTCGCCTGCCGCGTCCTGGTTTCAAAACCTGCGGGGAGCAGGCGGACATGCGCGGAAATGGTCGAAAGGATGGGGCCGCCATCGGCGGGGTTCAGAAATTCCAGCGCATGGCCGAAATGCGGGTCGATCTCGGCGCTCGACGCCATCGCATCCAGCGCGGGCCGCCAATCGGCATAGCGATAATGAAACAGCGGGCGCGCGCTGGGGCGACGGTCCGCCAGGCTCCCGCGCAACGGGCGCATATTGTGGCCATATCGGGTCAGCGTGTCGCCGGCCGGCACCGTTTCGGGATGGGCCGCGACATCCAGCCGCTCGGCAAAGCTGGCGTCGAACAGGCGGACGGTGGGAATGTCCAGCCCGTCGAGCCAGATCATCGGCTGGTCGGTCTGGTTGCCGTGGTCGTGCCACTGCCCCGCAGGCGTCAGCACCAGGTCGAAAGGCTGCATGACCGCTTTTTCCCCGTCCAGCGCAGTGAAGGCCCCGCTGCCTTCCATCACGAAGCGCAGCGCATTCTGGGAATGCCGGTGGCACGGCGCGACCTCGCCCGGCAGGATCAGCTGCAATCCGGCGTACAGGCTGGGGGTTATGGCGGACAGGCCGCCAAGGCCCGGATTTTCCAGGATGAGCACGCGGCGCTCCGCCTGTTCGGCGCTGATGATGTCGCCCGCGCGCATCAAATGGTCGCGCACCTCGTCATAGCTCCACCGCCAGGGCTTGGCCGGGGACTGCGGCTCGGCCAGGACCAGCGCATGCAGGCTTTCCCACAGCGGCAGCAGCCCTTTGGGGGCCATGGCGGCATATAGCGCCTCCAACTGGGCGCGCTGATCGTTGGCGCCGTGACCCTGGGACATGACCGTCATATCGCTCTCCTTACCAACGCAACTGTTCCTGCCCGCAAAATGGATCAACGGGACTGACGCCGGTGAAGGGCGCTTCGCCGGTCAGCCGACGCACTGTTTCGCGCAGCACCGGCTCGATCGCGCTGTAGGCGTTGACGCATGTTTTCATATGCGGGGCATCATATAGATAATAGGGCTGCCCGAACGACAGCAGCGCGGTCGGGATTTCCTGCGCGAACTGGCTCATCGCCTTGCGATTGGACCCGTGCAGCTTCACCAGATCCAGGAAGATGTGCGCCGCGCTGGGCGTCGCCTCCTGCCCGACCAGATAGAGGACAAGATCGGTGTCCTCGCGCGTCGGCCACTGGTCCACGTCCAGCATCCGCGGCTCGAAGCCGCGGGCGCGCAATTCGTCGAGAACCGGGCCATAGCCGCGCGACAAGGCGCCGTCCCAGAAGCTGAACCCTTCTTCCGCGACGATGACGACGCGGCGATGCGTCGCGGGCGCCAGCGGCAACAGCGATTGCGTATCCTTGACCAGCGTGATGCTCTGCCCGGCGGCCTGCAACGCGGCGACGCGATGGTCGGGCGTCTGCAAGGCGTCCCGCATCGCCTCGATCGGCATCATCCGCTCCGCCGGATCGATCCGGTGCAGCCCCAGCCGCGCCTTCAGCGTCAGAATGCGGGTCACCGCCTCATACAGGCGGCCTTCGGACAAACGGCCATTGCGCAGGCCATCGAGCATGAAGCCATAATCTCTCTGCGGCGCGCGGCTGAACAGGAACATGTCGCAGCCATTCTCGATCACCGCCGGCACCGTCTCGGATCGCTCCATCCAACCGGTCAGCCCGCCCATGCCGGTCGCGTCCGACACGATCAGGCCTTTAAAGCCCAGTTCCTCGCGCAGCAGGCGCTGGTTCAGCAGGTGCGACACGGTCGCGGGCTGGAACGCCTCGCGCCCCGCGTCCGGCAAATGCGCGCGGATATAGGCGGGAAAGGCGATATGGGCGGACATGACCGTCATCACCCCTTGCCCGATCAGCTGGCCGTAGATGCGGCCGAACAGTGCGTACCATTCATCAACCGACAGCGGATTGACGCTGGTGACCAGATGCTGGTCCCGGTCGTCGAAACCATCGCCCGGCCAGTGTTTGAGGCAGGCGGCAACGCCTTCTTCCTGCAAGGCGCGGATATAGACGCTGGCCTGCGCCAGCACATTTTCCGGGCGCGAGCCGAAGGATCGCGTGCCCACGATCGCGCTGCGGAATGCATGGTTGATGTCCACCACCGGGCCAAAGGACCAGTCATAGCCCAGCACCCGGCTTTCCCGCGCGACCAGCCGGGCAATGGCCTCTGTCGTCGCCAGATCGTCGCACGCCGCAATGCCCATGATATTGGGAACGGTCGTGGCGAAAGGATAGCTGATCGTGCCCCCTTCTATATCGCCGGTAAAGACCGGCGGCACCACCGCCTGCTCGATCGCGTGGACGGACGCGGCGCGGAACGCGGAGAGGTCGTTCCGGGGAAAACGGTTGATGCCGCCGGGCTTGAGCGCCAGGAGCGGGCCTAGCTCCTCGGCGCTGTCCTGTGACGTTGAAAAGATGAAGAGTTGCCCGATCATCTCCTCGATGCTCATGGCGTCACGCGTGCGCTCCACCCATGTGCGTGCTTGCTCGTCGATGGAGAGCGGTTCTGTCATGGGCGGCGTGAGACTGTCCAGGAGCATGCTGTACCCTAAAAAAGGAGTGGAGGAGCCGGACGCGCATCGCCCGGCTCCCGGCCCGATCAGAAGCGCGCGCTAAAGGTTGCCCCGAAGTAGCGGCTGCTGTCCTTGTTATAGGTGCCCACCAGATCCAGCGGATTTGCCACGGTCGACATGATGGAGTTGTGACCGATGTTCGTCAGGTAATTTTCGTCGAACAGGTTTTTCACGAACAGCGTCACGCCATAGCGGCGGTCGGACGTGGTAACGCCCACCGTCGCGTCGACCAGCGTGTAGGCCGGCTGGATCGTGAGCGGATCGAGTTCCGACGAGAAGAACTGCGCGCTGGTGAAGTTGGCGCTGACCTGTGCGAAGGCGTTGAAATTGCCGCCTTCATAGTCATAGCGCGGCGTCACGCCGATGCGCCAGTCGGGGCTTGCCTGCAACGGACGGTTGCGCAGATTCTGCTGCGGCGTGGCGCCGGGCGCCGTGCGATAGCAGATGTTGATCGGCGTGCCGCTCAGCACGGGCGCTGCTGCCTGAAGCTGCAATGCGCAGTTGAGGCCGTCAATGTTGATACGCGACTGCGCATAGGTCACGGCGGCATTGACCGAGAAGGAGTCGGACGGGCGCAGCGTGGCTTCGACTTCGAAACCGCGGCTGCGCGACGAACCGGCGTTGGTGGTCACGAACTGGATGATGCCGGTGGTGGGGTCGGACCGGTTGGCCTGCACCTGAAGGTTGGAATAGTCGGCCTGGAACAGGGCGGCCGAGATGCTCAGCTTACGGTCGGCCGTGCTGCCCTTGAAGCCGATTTCATAGGCGTTCACGTGCTCAGGCTGAATGGCCTTCTGGTTGGCCAGATCGCCGCCAATCTCCATTTCATAGCCCAGCCCCTTATAGCCGCGCGTGTAGCTGGCATAGACCTGTGCATTGCGGCTGAATTCATATTGCAGGCCCGCCTTGCCGGTGACGGCGGTGTCGTTGGCGGAGAAGGTGCCGCTGCGGGGCGGGTTTCCGGGGAAAATCGCGTCACCCGCGACGATCGGCGCAATGCGATAGCCGCTGTTGGTGCCCTTTTCATACTGCACGCGGATGCCGCCGATGGCGCGCAGCCCACCGACGATGCGATAGTCCGCCTGGCCGAACGCGGCGATGCTGTCCTGCTTCAGCCGGATGCGGCTGGCCGACGACTGCCAGACGATGTTGGCGGGCGCGCAGGGCTGGCCCACGACACCGGCGGTGCAACGCGCGCGGCGACGGTCGAAGGGGCGCAGGATATCGCTGTGCATGTAGAAGATGCCCGCGACATAGTTGAGGTCGGAATTGCCGTTGTTGGCGATGCGCAGTTCCTGCGACCAGCCCTTCAGGTCGACCGTGCCGTGGTTCTGGTTCCAGAAGGTATAGGGCGCGAAGGCCGGCGTTCCCAGAAAGATGGGCGAGGTTGCGGGAATGCGGTCGATCGGCTGGTTCACATCCAGATCATATTTCTGAAACGCGCTGATCGAAGTGATCGTGGCGCTGCCAAGATCCCAGTCGGCCTGCAACGAATAGGTCTGCGCCTTGCTGTTCGCATAGGTTTCGGTGTCGTCGTTGATCTCGCGATTCTCGCGCGACGCGTTGATCGGCCCGACGATCGACTGGAGCACCGGGTTGCGAATCTGGATCAGCGTGGAGGCGCAGCAATCGGCGTCCGTCTTGCGATATTCGCCGGCCAGCAGCAGGGTCAGGCTGTCGGTGGCGTCCCATTCCAGCTTGCCGCGCACGCCCCAGCTCTTCGACCCGTTCGTCCACTTGTTGGTGGCAAGGTTGCGGGTGATGCCCTGGACGTCGCTGTAGAAGCCGGAAACGCGGGCGCGCAGCGTGTCGGTGATCGGACCCGAAACGGTGCCGCGGGCGCGATATTCATTATGCTCGGCAATGGTGATGTCGCCCTTGCCCTCAAAGTCACGCGACGGGCGCGCCGTCGTCACGCTGATGACGCCGGCCGACGCATTCTTGCCGAACAAGGTGCCCTGCGGGCCGCGCAGCACTTCGACCCGCTCCACATCGGCGAGTTCGGAAAAGCCCTGCGCCGAACGCACGGCGACGACGCCATCGACGACGACCGAAACCGAAGGCTCAACGCCTTGGCCAAACAACGCCGTACCGACGCCGCGAATACGGAAGCTGGTGTTGGTGGGGTTGGCACCCTGCTGGAACGAGAGCGAAGGCACGGCCTGGACTAGCGAGTTGGTGTCGTTGATCTGACGCGATGCCAGCGTGTCCGCGCCCACGGCGGTAACGGCCAACGGCACGTCCTGCAGACGCTCGGCGCGTTTTTGCGCAGTGACCACGATTTCGCCCGGCTCATTCTCAGGCACTGCCTGGTCCTGCGCCGCGACAGGCATGGCCAGCATCGCCATGCCAATGGCCAGGGCGGAGGCCGCCGGAATTAACGTGTACTTATAACTGGCCACTTCAGATCCCCTCATGTTTAGATTTTTGACGTCAACGGTTTGGCGACTTGGAACCAGATCCGTGAGTCGTTTCGATGTACCGCTAAATGTCTTTTTGAGGAGATTGTCAATCGGCTTTCGCATGTCTTCCCCCATATGCATGCCGCCCGCCTACCAGCCTCACGCCCAGTAAACGGGGGTTAGAGTATCCGTCCGGTAACGCCGATATTGACAGCAGGTCCGATACAAGCTTTGTAGCGTTACATATTCGTGGAGGGGTTGAAATGGCGGAGTCGACGACAACAGACACGTGGCCATCATCGCGTCAGGCGTGGTTCGCGGCGTTCATGCTTGCCGCTGCCAATACATTCGCCTTTGTCGACCGGCAGGCTCTCGCGCTTCTGGTACAGCCCATAAAGGAAGATTTGCAGGTCAGCGACACCGCGATGAGCCTGCTTTACGGCCTCAGCTTCACCATGTTCTACGTGCTGGTCGGCATTCCGGTCGCGCGGCTGGCGGATCGGGCCAACCGCCGCAATATCGTTGCCGCCGCCATCTTCATCTGGAGCCTCGCGACCGCCCTGTGCGGCCTCGCTCGCAGCTTCGGCATGTTGTTCATCGCCCGGATCGGCGTGGGCGCGGGCGAAGGGGGGCTCAGCCCCGCCGCCTACTCCATCCTGTCCGATTATTTCCCCAAGCACCGGCTGCCCGCGGCCATGGGCGTCTATCAGATGGGCATCTATGTCGGAGGGGCGGCGGCGTTGCTGCTTGGGGGGCTGCTCGCAACGGTCGTGCCGCCATCCAGCATCGTGAACGTGCCGCTGATCGGCGAGACCAAAGGCTGGCATATCGCGTTTCTGATGCTCGGCCTGCCCGGCCTGTTGCTCTCTGCGCTCATGCTGCTTGTCCCTGAACCCCCGCGCCGGGGCGAAGGCGTCCATGCGCCCAGCCCGCCCTTTCCGGTGCTGTTCGCGCACCTCGCGCGACACTGGCAGGCCTATGTCGGCATCAGCCTGGGCTTCGCGCTGATGATCCTGGTCGGCAATGCGACGGGCGCGTGGATCCCCGCTTTCCTTGAGCGCAAATTCGGGCTGACGACCGCGCAGATTGGCGGCCTCTATGGCACGATTACGGCGGTCTGCGGCGTAAGCGGAACGCTGATCGGCGGCTTTGCGGCCTCGGCATTGCGGCGGCGCGGGATCGCGCGCGGCAATCTCTATGCCGCCCTGTTCGGCTTCATCAGCCTGATCCCGGTGACCATATTGTTCCCCCAGATGCCGACCGCGGCCCTGTCGCTCGCGCTGATCGGTGCGATGAACTTTCTCGCAGGGTTCAATTTCGGCGGTGGTCTTGCCGCCTTGCAGGAAATCACCCCCAACCGCATGCGGGCGTCGGTATCGGCGGGCTATATGCTGATCGTCAATCTGATCGGCGCGGCTGGCGGGCCGTTCGCCATCGCGCTCGTCACCGATTATTGGTACGGCGATCCGCAGGCTTTGCCCGCCGCCATCACGCTGGTCTGCGCCATCGCCTCGCCGCTGTCGGTCGCCGCCCTGCTGCTGGGCATGCGGGGCTATGGCCGCGCCATCGCCGCCTCCGCCGACGCCGTCCTGCCCGCCTGACATCGCTTCGCAAGAAAGGGTCCACCCGATGGTCCAGCGCCCCCGCCGCCCCCTCGCCTCGTTGCTGCTGGCCGCCAGCGCCCTGACCTTCGGGCTGGGCGCGCCGACGACGACCGGGATCACCGCGACCGCCCAGCCGACACCTGCCAGGAACGTGGCGGCGGCACGACCCAATGTCGTAATCATCCTGGTGGACGATCTCGACTGGGCGGACGTGTCAACCTACGGCCGTCGCGATGCGCCGACCCCGAACATAGACCGGATCGCGCAATCGGGCGTCGCCTTTTCGGACGCCTATGTGGCGGCGTCGGTATGCGCGGTCAGCCGGGCGGCCCTGTTGACCGGCCGCATGCCCCAGCGTTTTGGTTTCACCTATAATATCAATGATAAAGGCGATAAGGGCGCTGGCCTGCCCGTCGATCAGAAGACGCTGGCCGACCGCCTGCGCCCGCTTGGCTATCGCGCCGCTGCCTTTGGCAAATGGCATCTGGGGTCGGACCCGCAATTCTATCCCACGCGGCGCGGCTTCGACGAATTTTTCGGCTTCCTGGCCGGGGAAACCAATTATGTCGATCCCGCCACGCCCGGCATCGTCACCACCCCGACCAAAGAGGATAAATATGAAATCGGCCCCCGCACCGGCAATCATGCCATGGTGGAAGGCCCGGACGCGCGCCCGGCGGACGATTTCTCGCGCTATCTGACCAACCAGATCACCGATCGCGCGGTCGATTTCATCACCCGCGCCACGGCGGACAAGAACAGCCCGTTTTTCGCCTATGTCGCCTATAACGCCCCGCATTGGCCGTTGCAGGTGCCGCAAAGCTATTATGACCGGTTCGCGCACATCAAGGATCCGGTGCGCCGCACCTATGTCGCGATGATTGCGGCGATGGACGATGGCGTGGGACAGATACTAGATACGCTGGAAAAGCGCGGCGTGCGGGACAATACGATGGTCCTGTTCCTGTCCGATAATGGCTGCCCGCATCGCTTCGGCTTTTGCAATCCCGACCATCCCTTCGGCGCTGGCAAATTCACCTATCTGGAGGGCGGGGTACGGGTGCCCTTCGTATTTTCATGGCCCGCCGGCCTCAAGACCCGCGGCATCAGCGCTAGCCCAGTTTCCTCGCTCGACATTGCGGCAACGGTGCTGCGCGCCGCAGACCCGGCCCATGCCCTGCCCAGGGAACTGGAAGGGCATGACCTGGTGACGACCGCGCGCAAGCCACAGCCCGACCGTCTGCTGGTCTGGGGGCAGGAGCCGGTCTATGCCGCGCGGCAGGGCGACAAGAAAGTCTGGCTCTCGCGCGACTGGAACCAGTCGCATCTTTACGATCTGAAAGCCGATCCCGCCGAAGAGCAGGATCTGTCGGCCAGGGATCCAAAGAATGACAAGCGACTGAAAGGCGCGATCGAGCGTTATCGCACATCGCTCCCCGCCCCGTTGTGGAAGCTCCATTCCACCCGCAAGGTGACGGTGAACGGGCGGGAGACGGAGATGGTCTATTGATGGACGGGCCGTTTCAGGGCCATTCCCGGCGTCATCGGGACGCCAGCCTATTGTATCCAGTTAAAGCAGATTGAGAGGATCGCGCTGTGTCGAACAACAAGAAATGGGCACCCACGCTGCGCCGCGCGCTGACGGGCGCAGCCTGCATCATCGCCTGCTCCTTCACGGCGCCCGCCTCGATCGCCGCCGCGCCCAAAAAAGCCGCAACCGCCCCTGCCCAGCAGCAGCAGCGCCCCCGCAACATCATTTTCGTGCTCGTGGATGACCTGCGCTATGACGGCATGGGCTTCCTTCAGCCGGGGCTCCTCAAGACGCCGAACATCGACCGCATGGCAAAGGAAGGCAGCTATTTTCCCAACGCCGTCGTCACCTCATCGCTATGCAGCCCCAGCCGCGCGACCATCCTGACCGGGCAAACCGCGCGCAACCACGGCATCGTCGACAATAATGACAGCAGCGAAGCAGACCTCACTTACTTCCCCAGCTATTTGCAGCAGACCGGCTACAACACCGCCTTCTTCGGCAAATGGCATATGGGCAGCGAAACCGACGGCCCGCGCCCCGGCTTCGACAAATGGGTCAGCTTCAAAGGGCAGGGCAATTACTGGCCGGCAAAGGCGGAAAGCGCGCATAGCTCCCCCAACCTCAATGTCGATGGCAAGCCGGTGCCGCAGCAGGGCTATATCACTGACGAACTGACCGACTATGCGATGAACTGGCTGCAGAAGGAGCGCGATCCCAAAAAGCCCTTCTTCCTCTATCTCAGCCACAAGGGCGTCCATTCCGACCCCCTGCCCCCGCCGCGCTACGCGCATCAATATGACAAGGCGCGCTTCACCCTGCCCGCCAGCGCGGCAAACACGCCCCAGAATAATGAAGGCAAGCCGGTATGGGTGCGCAACCAGCGCAACAGCTGGCACGGCATCGACTTTTTCTACAATGCCGACGTGCCGATGACCGAATATCTCAAATATTATTACGGCACGCTGTCGGCGATCGACGACAGCCTTGGCCGGATCATGGACTATCTGCGCAAGAATGGACTGGACAAGGATACGCTGGTCGTTTTCACGTCCGACAATGGCTATATGGTCGGCGAACATGGGCTGATCGACAAGCGCAACGCCTATCAGGCGTCGGTGCGCGTGCCGCTGCTGGTGTGGGAACCGGGCACGATCCCGGCGGCTACGGTCAATGAAGGCCGCATCCGCAATCTCGATTTCGCCCCGACCTTCCTCGACGTCGCGGGCGCGGCCCGCCCCGAACAGTTTGAAGGCAAGAGCGCATGGGCGCTGTGGGAAGGCAAGCAGGCCGCCAAGGACTGGAAGCCGGGCGATTTCGTCTATGAATATTATTGGGAATATAATTTCCCGATGACGCCGGGCACCTTCGCCATCGAACGCGACAATGTGAAATATATCCAATATTACGGCGTCTGGGACACGGACGAACTGTATGATCTCAACACCGACCCGGACGAGATGCATAATCTCGTCAACGATCCGGCCTGGGCCGCGAAGAAACAGGAATTGCGCGTCGCGCTCTACCAGCAGCTTGCCGACCGCAATGGTCGCCACAACATTCCCTACAGCGCGCGCCTGTCGATCGGCGCGGTGCGACGCGATATTGACGGTCCGCGCGCGGCCGATTTCCCCGCTGACTGGTATGTGAAGCCCAACCCGGTCGACCGGCTCGATCCGATCCTGCCCGACAGCCCGGCCAAGCTCAAGGCGCAGGCCGCTGGCAAGCCGCTCATCTACACCCCGCCGCTCAGCGAAGAATTGACGCGCCAGGTCCAGGGAAGCGCCAAGCCATGACTCATGACATCTCCCGTCGCACCATATTGGGGTCAGCCGCTGGCCTCGCCGCTGCCGCAGGATCAGGCGCGCTGGCAAAGCCCGCCAAGGGTGAGCGCCCCAATATCCTGTGGATCGTGAGCGAGGATAATAATCCCTATATCGGCGCCTATGGCGACCGGCTGGCCCATACGCCCACGATTGACGGGCTGGCGAAAAAGGGTCTGTTGTACCGCAACGTCTATTCCAACGCGCCGGTCTGCGCGCCTTCGCGCTTTGGCATCCTGACCGGCGTCTATCCCGAAAGCTGCGCGCCTGCGAACCAGATGCGCGCCGTGGCAAAGCTTCCCAGGGACTTCCGCACCTATCCCGAACTGATGCGGGCGGCTGGCTATTTCTGCACCAACAACGCCAAGACCGACTATAATTGCGATGTCGATCCCAAGGCGATCTGGGATGGAGAAGGCAAGGCGGCGCACTGGCGCGCGCGCACTGACAGGACGCAGCCCTTCATGGCCGTGTTCAACTATGAAACCACCCATGAATCCCGCCTGTTCAGCCCCACGCCTGGGCGCGTGACGCCGGACATGGTGACGCTGCCGCCCTTCCTGCCCGATACGCCGGGCATTCGGCAGGATTTCGCCAGCTATTATAACCTCATCGAAAAAATGGACGGCCAGCTGGCCGAACGGCTCGCCGAACTGGCGGCCGACGGGCTGGCCGACGATACGATCGTCTTTCATTATTCCGACAATGGCGGCGTCCTCGGCCGGTCCAAACGCTATTGCTATGATGAAGGCCTGCGGTGCGAAATGGTCGTCTATGTGCCGCCCAAATGGCGGCACCTGATGCCCGCCAAGCCGGGCAGCGAAGTCGCCACCCCGGTCAGCTTCATCGACCTTGCCCCCACCGTCCTGTCGCTCGCCGGCGTGGCCCAGCCCAAACAGATGCGCGGCAAGCCGTTCCTTGGGCCCAAGGCGCGGCCACAGGCCGTCGCGTTCGGCATGCGCAACCGCATGGACGAGCGGATCGATTTCCAACGCACCGTCACCGATGGCCGCTGGCGCTATATCCGCAACTATATGCCGCATCGTCCCTGGGGCCAGCATCAGGCGTTTGAATGGCTCGCCAAAGGCTATCAGGATTGGGAACAGGCGCATATCGACGGCACGCTGAACGCGGTGCAGGACCGCTTCTTCCAGACCAAGCCGTTCGAGGAACTGTACGACCTGTCGTCCGACCCGCACGAGATTAAGGATCTGGCGCGTGAACCGGCGCATGCCGCCACGCTCGCCAAATTCTCTCGGCTGCTCGACGAGCATATGATCGCCATCAACGACAATGGCTTCCTGCCGGAGGATATGAAGGGCGAAGGCTGGGAAGACTCGCGCAATCCCGCGCTCTACCCGCTCAAGGACGTCATGGCGCTTGCCCATTCCGCCGCCGCCGCCCGGCCCGACAATCTGCCGCAACTGCGCGCAGCGCTCGCCAGCCCGGTCGAGGTCATTCGCTATTGGGGCGCCATGGGCCTGCTGATCCATGGCGATGCGGCGCGTCCGGCCCAGGCCGACATGCTGGCCCGGCTGAAGGCCGAATCATCCCCCCATGTCAGCATCCAACTGGCCGAAGCCTTGGCCCGGCTGGGCGAAACGGCGGACTCGGTCCCGGCGCTCATCGCCTTGTGCGCGCCCTCGCAATCCTGGCAGGTCCGGCTCCATGCGATCAACGCGCTCACATTCATCGGCGAAGCGGCACGCCCTGCCCTCCCCATCGCAAAGGTGGCGGAAAGCGATCCCAAGCTCTATCTTGCCAATGCGGCCAAATATTTGCGGCTGACGATGAACGGCGAATATACGCCTTCGACGATCATTTTCGATCGGGAGGCGATGCGGGCGGCGGGTGGCCCTGGCTAGCCGACCATGGCCAGGCCGAACTGAGTGCAAGGACGATCGGGTTGACTGACAAGAACGGAATGCGGTGGATCGAAGGCGGTGCCTTTCAGATGGGATCGGTCAATTTCTATCCAGAAGAAGCGCCGGTACGCACCGTGCGGGTGGACGGCTTCTGGATCGACGAAACCCCCGTCACCAACCGGGAATTCGCCGCTTTCGTCGATGCGACCGGCTATCGCAGCTTCGCCGAAATTCCGCCCGACCCCCGCGACTATCCGGGCATGGACCCGGCGCTGGCGGTGGCCGGATCGCTGCTGTTCCAGCGGACGGCGGGGCCGGTCGATCTGGGCGACTACAGCCAGTGGTGGACGTTCAGCACCGGAACGGACTGGCGGCACCCGCATGGTCCCGACAGCAGCATCGCGGGGCTGGAGGATCATCCCGTGGTCCATGTCGCCTATCAGGATGTCGAAGCCTATGCCAAATGGGCGGGCAAGACCCTGCCCACGGAAGCGGAATGGGAATTTGCCGCGCGCGGCGGCATGGACGGGGTGGACTATGCCTGGGGCGACGAACTTGCGCCGGGCGGCGCCATGCTCGCCAATTACTGGCAGGGCGCCTTTCCCTACGGCAACACGCTGGAGGACGGCTATGAACGCACCTCGCCCGTGCGCAGCTATCCCGCCAATGGCTATGGCCTGTTCGACATGATCGGCAATGTCTGGGAATGGACGTCCGACTGGTACGGCCAGCCCCGGCTCGAACGCAAAAGCCGGGGCAGTTGCTGCGTTCCGGCCAATCCGCGCGGCGCGACGAAGCGCGAAAGCCTTGATCCCGCCGCGCCGGACATCGCGATCCCGCGCAAGGTGCTCAAGGGCGGATCGCATCTGTGCGCTGCCAATTACTGCCAGCGCTACCGCCCGGCCGCCCGCCACGCACAGGCGATCGACAGTTCGACGAGCCATATCGGATTTCGATGTATTTCTCGAACACCTTGAAATGAAGGTGTGTATAAAACCAAAATTAACTCGGCCGTTGGAAGTTCGTATCTTACACCGGATAAATAGGAAGACTTCCTATTTATCCGGTGGCTACCGTGCGTTGTGCATTATGGTTTGGGCTTAAATAAGTAAATAATCTTACTGTCTTCTGCCAGCCCCTCTCGTGCGGCATCTTAGTTTCCACTGGCCGGCATAGTGACTGTAGCGCGGCGATCTAGATGAGAAGTTTTCGTCAATCAACATGAACTGATCGTAGCTGTTTCCAGTGGTGTCAGCATTAATTGACGCTGGAAAGCTATTCGCAGGCTTGATTGTCACGGCGCGACATTTCCTTGAACTTAATTTTCATGAAGGTCGGTTGCCGCCTAGCGCGTGATTGTCGCTGGATCGCCGAGCGGCAGCGGCAGCTCTCGGCATTCATCTCGAAGATTGTCGCGTGGTGAGCGAGGCGATCCACGGCGGCGAGCGTCATGGCTGGATCGGGGAAGACCCGGTTCCATTCAACAAAAGGCTGTTCGGGCTACACACTGCTGGAATGGGCGAAGAAGTCTGAGGTCGACAGGGGCATGCGTGCCGGTGTGCCGACCGAGCTGGCTGACAGGCTCAAGGCATTTGAGCGAGAACCGTGAGCTGCGTCAGGCCAACGAGATCCTTCGCAAGTCTGCCGCATTCTGCCAATCGCCCCATCCGCCTATCATGAGCGTGTTGCACAGCGGCGGGATCCGACGCGCCTGTTCGGCGCGGGTGCGGCAGGATATAGCCCCCAAGGCTGAGATCGCGCGCTTGTTCGCCGAAAACTTCGGCATCGCGGCGTAAGGTCTGGCGACAGATGAACCGCGAACGCTTTGGCATCGCCCGATGCACGGTAGAACGGCTCATGCGCGACCTCGGCCTCCAAGGCGTAATCCGCAGCAAGCCGATGCGCACAACCATCGGCGACCAGGCGGCGGCTTGTCTGCTCGACCAGGTCAACCGACAGTTCCATGCGCCAGGGCGGAACATGCCTGTGGATCTCGGACTTCATCTACGTGGCGATCTGGGCTGGGTTCGTCTACGTCGCCTTCGTGATTAATGTTTACACCGCTACCTCGTCGGCTGGTAGGTAAGCAGGACAGCGCATGCCAGCTTCGTCCCGGATGCCCTGGAATAGGCGATCCATGATCGGCGGCCGGTCCAACATGGCGGCCTCATCAATTGTCAATCGGCGTGCAAACGGG
>NZ_DJDV01000102.1:0-5236 GCF_002431195.1 Sphingobium sp. UBA5915
TGGAGCCGGCGCCGCCAGCCGCGCGCTCGTCACGACGATATCCTCCGCCCGCTCCATCCGCTGCGCCATCGCCACCGGCGGCAATCCCCAGCGCGGGTGGGTGCTGGTGCCGTCCATCGGCCAGCAGCGTAAGCTGAGCGCACCGGTCGCCTGCCGCCGCAGCAACGCCCGCGCCTCCCGGTTGGGATGCCCGGCGATCACCGCGACCTTCGCATCGGCAAAGCCCGTCACGCCCCCATTGGCCAGCGTCAGCCACGCCATCAGGTCGATCCGGCCGTCCGCGCGCCGCTCCGCGACATAATTGGCCGCCCAGTCGAACCCCTGCGCCAGATAGGTCAGCTGCACGGTCGCGCGCGTAGGCCGATCGGCAGTCGCGATCACCGACAGCGTCGGGCGCGCCGACAGGTCGGCGGGGGCCTGCGGGTAAAGCATCCGTTCGGGCAGGCCGCTGCACCCCAATGCCTCATAACCCTGCGCCGTGCGCACGATCACGCCGCCCGCCGGCCCTGCGGTGATGACCGCATCCTGCTGCGTCACCTTGCCCGTGGCGCGATCGGTGCGGCGCAGCGTCACGCTGCGCTTGAGATAGGCGTCGACCAGTCCTGCGGGCGACAACAGCCGGTCGTCGCGATTTTTCTCCCGCACCCCCTGCGGCAAGCCGGACAGCACGGCCGTTTCCGGCATCAACCCTTCGGCCACGCCCTCGAACCGGATCACGCTTTCGCCCTGCGGCAGGTCGATGGTGCGGGTTTCCGTGACGAGCGCATAGCCGCGCGGCCATTGCGGGTCGATCGCGCCGCGCACGCGGCCAGGCTGGCGATAAATGGTCAGCGCCACCGTATCGGGCCGTGGCGACACCAGCGTTTGCGCCCGCGTCATCGCTGGCACCACCGCCGCTAACGCCAGCGCAAGGACAAGGATCAGCCGCCCGGCCATCATGTCGTCGCGCTCAATAGCGCGAATCGAACGTGACCAGCAGTTCGGCCGACCCATTGGCCGCCACAGGCACGCTCCATTCCATCCGCTCCGCCGACACGCGCCGTCCCTCCAGGCTCTGCTGCACCACGCGGGTGTCGCCCCACAGGCCCAGCTGCGCCAGGTCAACCGTCACCGCCTCCGGTCGCGCGTTCGTCAGCGTATAGCGCATCCGCGTTTCCCACCGGTCCGCGCCCTTGCGGGTGCGCTGCTCGACGGTCGGGCGGACCTTGACGTCGAAGGCCTCGCCCGTGCGCAACGCCATGGATGATCCCATCGGCGTATGGTCGATGCGATTCTCGCCGATGAATTGCGGGTCGCCGCGCGCGTCGCGCATATAGACGCGGATCGTCCCGGCGGGCAGTTGGTCGCCCAGGCCGCCCTGTCTTGACGTTGAAAATTTGAGCACGCTCGACGCGCTCATCGGTTCGGCGGAACTGCCCAGCCACCCGTTCACATATTCATAGGTCGCCCGCGCCGGGGTGCCCTGCACATCCAGGAAACTCACCTGCTTCTGCTGCGCGTCGGCGATCGTCGTGCGCGCGGCCAGCGGATAGAGATAATAGTCACCCAGCCGCTCGCGCGTCCCGCTTTCGGTTCCGGCGGCATCGATCGCGCCCGCGCCGGGCGCAAAGCGGCCTTGCCGGCCGCCGCCATTGGCGGGGTCGCCCGCCACCAACAGGGTGCGCGCATTGGTGAAGGTCGTGCCCGTATTGTTGGTCAGCGTCACCCATCCCTGCATGTCCATCGCCTGCTTCGCGGCGTCGAACATCGCGACATAATCGGCGGTCCAGCCCAGATTGGGCGTCAGGTAGGACAGGCGGGCGGGCACGGTCCCGGCGCGGTCCGCTTCCACCGTCACGGACAATGTCGGGCGCGCGCGCAAATTGGGCGGCACCCGGTCGAACACCACCCGCACCGGCAGGCCGTCGTCGCGCAGCACTTCGATCCGGCTGCCGATCTGGAGCACGATGCCGCCATTGGCCGCCAGTACCTTCGCCCGTTCCCGCGTTTCCGCCCCGGTCGCGACATTGGTGCGCACCAGCGTCACCTCCTGCCCCACCGCCTTGTCCATCAGCTTGTCGGGCGACAGCAGGTCGAAATCGAAATTCTGCTCGACGATGGACAGGCCCGGCCCCGACAGATTCACCGTTTCGGGCCGGATGCGCGCCGATACATCCGGAAATTCAATGCGGTTGCGGCCCTGCGTGACCGGCAGTCGCCGTTCATCCTGCACCAGCGACTGGCCGCCATTATAGATAGTGACGGCAATATCCCCCTGCGCGCTGGCGCCCACCGGGTCGCTTGCGACCTGCGCATGGGCGCTTGCCGACATCAGGGCCAGCAGCAACGGGACGGGCAGGCGCGCAGCGATCATCTCTCTCTCCAGTCTTTGCGTCCGCCTTGTGCCGGATCGCGCGCGACTTGGAAAGCGGGCAGCAAAAAGGGGACGATGCGCGCTCGCATCGTCCCCCGATGTCGCCGCCAAATAGCGGGCGATGCTGTTATTCAGCGGCCTCGGCCGCCTTCGCGCGCGGCCGGCGCGTGCGCTTCTTGGGTGCGTCTTCGGCTGGCGCGTCTTCATCATTGTCCGCCCGCGCGATCGAGGGCGGCAGGATCGTGGCGTCCATCCCATGCGCATCATCGGCGGCCTTGGCGGCATCGACCTTGCGCGGACGGCCGCGACGCGGCTTTGGCGCTTCGGTTTCAGCGGCAGGAGCCGCAGCGGGCGCGGCCTGCGCAGCCTCGCTCATCGCGTCGGCGGGGGTGCCGGCCGGGCCTTCGACGCCGCGTTCCATCCGGGTCGATGCATCGACGTCACCGCCCTGCTGATCGCGGCGGGTGCGGTCGCGCCGGTTGCCGCGCGCTTCGCGCTCGTCATCCTGCCGACCGTCCTGGTCTCTGGCCTGATCCCTGCCCTGATTGCGCGATTGATCGCGGCCCTGATCCCGCGCCTGGCCCCGGCCCTGATCGCGCGATCCGCGCTCGGACTGGTCGGCGCGTCCATCGTCGCTGCCATAATCGGCGCTGTCGAATTCATCGCCGTCTTCGCTATAGTCATCGTCATTGCGACGATAACGCTGCTGCTGTTCTTCCTGGCGGGCGCGATTGTCGGCCAGCACGCGGAAATAATGGTCGGCGAACTGCAAATAATATTCGGCATTCACGCGGTCGCCGGCCATCTGCGCATCGCGGGCCATATTCTTGTATTTCTCAAGAAGCTGGGCCGCATTGCCGCGCGCGCGGTTGTCGATGCGGTTGCCATTGTCGCCGCCGCCCCGGTTGCCACCATTGGGTCGACCGTTATTGTTCCGGCCGCGATTGCGACGGCCGGATTGCCGGTTGTTGATCAAGACATGGTCCTTGCGTTCGCTATGTCAAAACTCACTGAAGACACTGTTCAGTCGCCATCCCCAAGCACGGCCATCCACTGGCCGAATATGGCTCCGCCGGGCCTGGCCGGATGATCCGGGCCAATTGCCTGGCCGCCACCGGCGCTAGCGCAGCGAACGCCGTCATGACTTTAAGGAGCGTAAAAAACGGCCTTTTCTGTCCATGGCCATAGTAGCCAGATCACGAGATGGAGCCGTTCCTAAACCCGATGTAGTGGCTTTCCCGGCATAAACCAAGCGATTTTCGTTTTCCTGCGCGTAAATCGCCCATTGCCCATCATGTCCGCGTGGCGATGACGCAGCGATCAAGCCCCGCCAAGTCGCGGCGGATCGCGACGTTCAACCCCTGCGCCACCAGCAGCGCGCCGACGCTGTCGCCCTGCCTGTGACCAATCTCGATCGCCGCCATGCCGCCCGGCGCGATCAGGCGTGGCAGGTCGGGCGCGATGCGGCGATAATCGTCCAGCCCGTCCGCCCCTGCAAACAGCGCACTGACCGGTTCGCGCAGCACATCGCCGCTCAGCGGCTCATCCACGCCAATATAGGGCGGGTTGATGAGCAGCAGGTCGAACACCCCCTCCACCCCCGTCGCCCAGTCGCCAATACGAAAGTCAGCCCGCGCCCCTAAGTCCAGCCGCGCCGCATTGCCCCGCGCCACCAACAGCGCGCCCGCCGACGCGTCGATCCCCAGCCCGCGCGCCTGCGGCCATTGCGCCAGCGCCGCGAGCAACAGCGCGCCAGACCCGGTACCCAGGTCCAGCACCGTCTGCGGACCCTGCGCCCCGAAATAGTCGACCGCCGCCTCGATCAGCGTCTCGCTGTCCGGGCGCGGGATCAGCGTGTCGGGCGTCACAGCCAACGTGATCGTCCAGAAATCGCGCGTGCCGATGATATGCGCGACCGGCTCTCCGGCCGCCCGCCGCGCGATCAGCGCCGCGAAATCGGACGGCGCGCTCAGGTCACGCTGCCGCATCAGCATGTCACCACGCGACAGGCCCAGCGCATGCGCCATCAGCAATTCCGCGTCCAGCCGCGCCGTGTCGCTGGAACCGGCAAGACTGTCGGTGGCGGCGCGAAGCGCGTCCGAGATGCTCCCGCTCGTCAGGCATAGGGGGGAAGACCCCGTCAACTCACCCCGTCCAGCTGCGCCAGCCGCGCCGCTTCATCCTCGGCCGTCAGCGCGTCGATCACTTCGGAAAGGCCCGGCCCTTCCAATATTTCGGGCAGCCGATGCAGCGTCAGGTTGATGCGATGGTCGGTGACGCGCCCCTGCGGGAAATTATAGGTGCGGATGCGTTCGGACCGGTCGCCCGATCCCACCATCGCCTTGCGCGCTCCCGCCTGCTCATTCTGCGTGCGTTCGCGCTCGGCTTCGTACAGGCGCGCGCGCAGAACCTGCATCGCCTTCGCCTTGTTCTTGTGCTGCGACCGTTCATCCTGCTGCGTCACTACGATGCCGGTCGGCACATGGGTGATGCGCACCGCCGAATCGGTGGTGTTCACATGCTGCCCGCCCGCGCCCGATGCGCGATAAATGTCGATCTTGAGGTCCGCGTCGGCGATTTGCACGTCCACCTCTTCGGGTTCGGGCAGCACGGCGACGGTCGCGGCGCTGGTGTGGATGCGCCCGCCGCTTTCCGTCACCGGCACACGCTGCACCCGGTGCACCCCGCTCTCGAACTTCAATTTCGCAAAGACGCCCGCGCCATTGATGCTGGCAACCACTTCCTTGAAGCCGCCCTGTTCGGACGCATTGGCCGACAGCATCTCCATCTTCCATCCCTGCGTATCGGCATAGCGCTGATACATGCGGAACAGGTCGCCCGCGAACAGGGCCGCCTCGTCCCCGCCGGTGCCGGCGCGGATTT
>NZ_DJDV01000124.1:0-3224 GCF_002431195.1 Sphingobium sp. UBA5915
TGCTACTGACATGGCCAAGCTGTTGATTTCCACTGAGAAGTGACCCGGGTAGGGCGTAAATTTCCGCTGAGAATTGACCCATGTTGAACTCGTCCCTGGCTTTGACAAGCGAGGGTATATGGAGTGTTGGACATGGCGTTATTGAGCGTTATCCGGCGCTGGCATTTTCGCGATCATCTACCGATCCGGGAGATAGCGCGGCGCACCGGACTATCACGCAACACGATCCGCAAATATTTGCGGTCCGAGACGATCGATCCGCGGTTCAAGGTGCCTGATCGACCAAGCAAACTGGACCCATTTGCTGAGCATCTGGCGGCCTGGCTGCGGCGCGATATGGGCCGATCGCGCAAGCAGAAGCGCACGATCAAGCAGTTTCACGCCGATTTGGTGAGCCTGGGTTATGAAGGATCCTACAACCGGGTTGCCGCTTTTGCTCGGGACTGGCGCGAAGATTATCGGCGCCAGCAACAGATTGGCGGGCGTGGGACATTCGTGCCCCTGTCGTTCGCGCCGGGGGAAGCTTTCCAGTTTGATTGGAGTGAGGACTGGGCAATCATCGCCGGGGTTCGGACCAAGCTGCAGGTCGCGCATTTCAAGCTCAGTTACAGCCGGGCATTCATCGTGCGCGCCTACCTGCTGCAAACCCATGAGATGCTGTTCGACGCCCATAATCACGCCTTCCGCGTGCTGGGCGGCGTGCCGCGCCGGGGTATCTATGACAATATGCGCACGGCCGTCGACAAGGTCGGGCGTGGCAAGGAACGCACCGTCAACGCACGCTTCCTGACGATGGTCAGCCACTATCTGTTCGAAGCTGAGTTCTGTAACCCGGCTGCGGGATGGGAAAAGGGGCAGGTCGAGAAGAATGTCCAGGATGCGCGGCACCGTCTGTGGCAACCCACGCCGCAGGTCGAAAGCCTTGATGCGCTGAACCTGTGGCTGGAGGAGCGCTGCAAGGCGTTATGGGAGGACATCCCTCACGGGATCGAACCCGGATCGGTTGCCAATGCCTGGGCCGATGAATCTGAGTGTCTGATGGTTGCGGGCAGGCCCTTCGATGGTTTTGTGGAATATCGCAAACGGGTATCGCCGACGTGCCTCATCCACTTTGAGCGCAATCGCTACAGCGTACCGGCCTCTTTCGCCAATCGCACTGTCAGCCTGCGCGTCTATCCTGATCGCTTCCAGGTCGTCGCCGAGGGGCAGCCAATCTGCGCACATCAGCGCATCATCAACCGCTCTCACGACGGTCCAGGTCATACGGTTTATGACTGGCGCCATTATCTGGCGGTCGTGCAGCGCAAGCCCGGCGCCCTGCGCAACGGTGCGCCCTTCCTTGAGCTACCCGATGCGTTCCAGCGTCTGCAGCGACATCTGTTGCGCAATCCCGGCGGCGACAGGGAAATGGTCGAAATACTGGCGCTGGTTCTTCATCATGATGAGCAACTGGTGCTGACGGCGGTCACCATGGCGCTGGAGGCTGGCGTTCCGACCAAGACCCATATCCTCAATCTGCTCTATAGGCTGGTCGACGGAAAACCGATCTCCACGCCGCCGGTGACGGCGCCCCAGGCGCTCAAACTGGTCAGCGAGCCGGTGGCCAATGTCGAACGCTATGATGATCTGCGCAAGGAGAAGCGTCATGCGTCATGACCCTGCCAGCGGCGCCATCGTCGTCATGCTCCGCAGCCTCAAGATGCATGGCATGGCGCAGGCCGTCACCGATCTCATGGAACAGGGATCTCCAGCCTTCGAAGCCGCCATCCCGATCCTCTCCCAGTTGCTCAAAGCCGAGACAGCAGAACGGGAGGTTCGGTCTGTGGCCTATCAGCTCAAGATCGCGCGCTTCCCTGTCTATCGCGATCTGGCCGGCTTCGACTTTACCAGTAGCGAGGTCAATGAAGCTCTGGTGCGTCAGTTGCATCGCTGCGACTTCATCGACATCGCCGACAATATCGTGCTGGTCGGCGGTCCTGGCACCGGCAAGAGCCATGTGGCAACGGCGCTGGGCATCCAGGCCATCGAACATCATCGAAAGCGCGTCCGCTTCTTCTCGACGGTCGAACTGGTCAATGCGCTCGAGCAGGAAAAAGCACAGGGCAAGGCCGGTCAGATCGCCAATCGCCTCCTGCACTCCGATCTCGTTATCCTGGATGAGCTTGGATATCTGCCGTTCAGTGCTTCAGGTGGCGCGCTGCTCTTCCACCTGCTGAGCAAACTCTACGAGCGCACCAGCGTCATCATCACCACAAACCTGAGCTTCAGCGAATGGGCCACCGTGTTCGGCGACGCCAAAATGACCACGGCGCTCCTCGATCGGCTTACCCATCACTGCCACATCCTGGAGACCGGCAACGATAGCTTCCGCTTCAAAAACAGCTCTGCCAAGCAGGCCAGAACCCAAAGGAGAAAACCACGGGTTGACCCACCCGTGACACCCGAAACATAATCCGCAGACGGGTCACTTCTCGATGGAAAACCCGGGTCACTTCTCAGTGGAAATCAACAGCCAACGGTATTTTTCGCGATCGTGTGGGATTGGATCGCGCCGATTGCTTTTGGCGGGAATGACAGCCTCAACGTCAGCATTGGCCAATTCCTCGCGGATGGCATCTGCATCGTAGCCCTTGTCCGCCAACAATGCCTCGATCTTATGAGCAATCAAACGGAACAGCGGGCCAAAGCCTTGGATATCGTGGCTCTGGCCCGGCGTCAGGACAAAGCCGAGCGGTCGGCCTTTGGCATCGCAGCGGGCGTGGAGCTTTGTGCTGAATCCGCCTCGCGATCGGCCAAGCGCCTCGGTTTCCTGAGTCCCTTTTTTATGCCGACGGCACAATGATGTGCTCGGACCACGGTGCTGTCGATCATGTCCGCAGTGGCATCACGAGCCACCATTTCGCCCAGTGTCTCGAGCATCGCCTCGAACACCCCGGTCGTAACCCAGCGCCGGTAGCGGCGGAAAACGCTGTTCCACTTGCCATATTCATCCGGCAAGTGGCGCCATTGCGAACCTGTGCGGGCGATCCACATCATGCCTTCGAAATACAGCCGGTTGTCCTGTGCTGGACGACAGCCACGACCACGCTCAGATGGCAGTAATGTGCCGATGATCCCCCACTCGTCCTCCGTCAGCCCAATACGCTCGCCCAACGCCACCTCCAAAAGGCAGCCTTGAATCAACGCCCGATCCTGCTGTCAACCTTTGTCCACGAAACCTAGCA
>NZ_DJDV01000057.1:0-33332 GCF_002431195.1 Sphingobium sp. UBA5915
CGACCTGATCGCGATCAGGTCGTTGACCGGAACGTCCGCGGCGCCCTCGGGCACGAGGATCTTGGCGAGGACGCCCTCGTCGATGGCCTCCACCTCCATGGTGGCCTTGTCGGTCTCGATCTCGGCGAGGATGTCGCCGGACTTGACCTCATCGCCTTCCTTCACCAGCCACTTGGCCAGCGTACCTTCCTCCATCGTCGGCGAAAGGGCGGGCATCTGGATTTTCTTGCTCATGTGCGGGGCCTCTTCTTCATTATCCGGCGGTCGCCATTTGTGGCCGTGTTTCCACCCATTCGCCGGATCGGTCAAGCAGCGGGTTGCAGAGCCGGCATTTATCACCCACATTTCACCGGACTGGTTCGTTGAGATCGGATTACCGACCTTTGCGGCCATGAGTTCAAAGCGGGGCGCTGAAATTATGCGGACATATCTGGTTGTTGTGGACGAATCGCCGGAGGCGGAAACCGCCTTGCGCTTCGCCGCCCGACGTGCGGCCAAGACTGGCGGCGCGGTACGCATCCTGGCGCTGATCCCGCCGGCCGAATTCGTGCAGTGGGGCGGCGTTCAGGCGACGATGGAGGATGAAGCGCTGCAACGCGCCGAAGCGCTGGTGACCAGTGCGGCCGGCACGCTCAGCGACGAATCCGGCATCCGTCCCAGCATCACCGTGCGTCAGGGCGACGCCGTCGCCGTCGTCCGCAAGACGCTGGAGGAAATGGAGGATGTCGCCGCCCTGGTCCTGGGCGCGGCGGCCACGGGCAACCCCGGCAAGCTCGTCAGCCATTTCGCTGGCGCCGACGCGGGCAAGCTGCCCTGCCCTATCATGGTCATTCCAGGTGGCCTGGATGGTGAGGCGATCGACCGGCTGAGCTAATTCCAAAATCCGGTCATTTCGAGCGTGCCGAGAAACGGAAGCGCCGCGCCATCGGCATCTCGCCTCCGCTCGAAGCGGGCGCGAGTCAGTTTCGGTGTCTGCCCCGCTTGCCGCCGATATGGCGGATATTGGTGGGGCGTCCCCGCTTGATGTCCGGTCGCGTGCGATCCCGCTTCATCGGCGCGCCGCGCGGCGCGGGGCTGTCGGGCAGTTCGAAGCGCAAGGATCCATTGATCGGGTCCGCATCCGCCAGCCGCAACTCCAGCCTCTGCCCCACCGTATAGCGGTCGCCGCTCTCTACCCCCTGCAAGGCGCGACCAGCCTCGTCATAAAAGAAATGCTCGGTGCCCATGGTCGACACTGGCACCAGCCCGTCGCCGCCCAGCCCTTCCACCGTGGCAAAAAAGCCGAAATTCTGCACGCCGGTGATCCGCGCGGGCATCACTTCACCGACATGCGCCGCCAGATAGGCCGCGACATAGCGGTCGATCGTCTCTCGCTCCGCCTCCATCGCGCGCCGCTCATGGCCCGAAATCATTTCGCCCACGCGCCCCATATTCTCATAATCGTCCTGGCTGAGCGACGAACGATCCGGAACGTCCCTGCCCTTGGGCGCGGGCAGGTCCAGCCCGTATGCACCGACCAGCGCCCGGTGCACCAGCAAATCCGCATAGCGCCGAATGGGCGAAGTGAAATGCGCATAGCTGCCCAGCGCCAGCCCGAAATGCCCCATATTCTGCGGCGCATAATAGGCCTGGGTCTGGCTGCGCAGGATCATCTCCATGATCTGCGGCTTCTCCTCCGCCTCGCCGATCTTGGCGATCAACTGGTTGAAGGTTGAGGGCTTCACCACCTGCCCCAGCGCGAAGCCGATGTCGAAGGTCGCCAGATAATCCTTCAGCGCCACCAGCTTTTCGCGGCTCGGCGGTTCATGCACCCGGTACATGACCGGCGCCTTCTTCTGCTCCAGCGCCTTGGCCGCCGCGACATTGGCGGCGATCATATAATCCTCGATCAGCATATGCGCGTCGAGCCGCTCGCGCACCGCAACGCTCACGATCTTGCCCGCCTCGTCCAGCACCACCCGCCTTTCGGGCAGGTCCAGCGCCAGCGGATCGCGCGCCTTGCGCGCCTTTTGCAGCAAAGCCCAACAGGCCCAGAGCGGTTTCAAGGCCGGCTCCAGCAGCGCACTGTCCTTTGTCCCGTCAATCGCCGCCTGAGCATCCTCATAGGCCAGCACCGCCGCCACCCGGATCACCGCGCGCGTAAAGCGCCATGCCGTCACCTTGCCCTGCGCATTGATCGTCAGATGGCACGCCATCGCCGCCCGGTCCTCCCCAGCGCGCAGCGAGCACATATCGGATGACAATTGATGCGGCAGCATCGGCACGACCAGATCGGGGAAATAGACGCTGTTGCCCCGTTTGCGCGCTTCCTTGTCCAGCGCGCTGCCGGGGCGGACATAATAGCTGACGTCCGCAATCGCCACGATCGCCTTATATCCCCCCGGATTGCCCTCGTCCTCGTCGGGCGCGGCCCAGACTGCATCGTCATGGTCGCGCGCATCGACCGGGTCGATCGCCACGATCGGAAGGTGCCGCAGATCCTCGCGCTTGTCCTCATGCAGGGGCAGCGCCGCGACGGTCAGCGCATCGTCCTCGACCCGGTCGGGAAAGACGTGGGGAATGCCATGTTTGTGAATGGCGATCAGGCTGAAGCTGCGCGGCGCAAAGGGATCGCCCAGAATTTCCGTCACCCGCGCCGAAATGCGGGGCGGCCGGCCATGCGCCTCGGCCAGCACCAGGTCGCCGGGCCGGGCTTCGCCTGCGTCGCTGATCGGCGTGTCCTTGCGGATGCGCTTGTCGACGGGGCGCAGCCACAACTTGCCGTCGGCCATCTCCTCGACCACGCCCAGCAATTCCTCGCTCGCTTTCGCCAGCTTCTTCATCGGGTGGGCGATCCAGCCACGCCCGGCCTCCTCCGTGCGCGCCAAGATGCGGTCGCCGATGGTGAGCGCCCCGCGTTTACCCCGCTCGACGATACGCAACCGGGGCGCAGGCTGTCCCTCCGCGTCCCATTTTTCCGGCGTCGCGATCAGGGTCGTGTCGTCCACATCGACGATGCGCAGCACCGTCACCTTGGGCACGCCTCCCATTTTGTGAAAGGCGCGCGCCGGACCAATGTCGATCAATCCTTCATCGGCCATGTCCTTGAGCAGCGCCTTGAGCGCAATCTTCTCCTGCCCCTTGAGGCCAAAGGCCTTGGCAATCTCCCGCTTGCCCGCGGGCGTATCAGCTTCGGCGATGAAATCCATCACCTGCTGACGGGTGGGCAGGCCGGCAGGGCGGACCTTGGCGGGTTTCTTCTGTTTCTGGTTGGAAGCCATCTTCCCGCTATAGGGACGCCCGCCCCCGCGCGCCAGTGCCGCACCATCACCCTGCGAGCGCTTGCGAATGTTCTCTTATTGTTCTAGCATGTGGTCATGGTGGCGGAAAAGGGCAGGGGCGCGACATTGAACGGCGAAAGCCGCCGTTTCGCTTTGCCCGAACGCCAGGCCGATGGCGACTGGCTCGACATGGCGGAAGCGATCGACGGGGCGCAACCGCGCCTGCGTACCCACGTCACGGTCGAACATCCCCGCACCATCATCGCCCGCAACAGCTCGCCCGACATCGCTTTCTCGCAATCGATCAACGCCTATCGCGGCTGCGAACATGGCTGCATCTATTGTTTCGCGCGGCCGACCCATGCCTATCTCGATCTCTCGCCGGGGCTGGATTTCGAAAGTCGGCTCTTCGCCAAGCCCGATGCCGC
Source organism: Sphingobium sp. UBA5915 (assembly GCF_002431195.1). Classification (NCBI taxonomy): domain Bacteria; kingdom Pseudomonadati; phylum Pseudomonadota; class Alphaproteobacteria; order Sphingomonadales; family Sphingobiaceae; genus Sphingobium; species Sphingobium sp. UBA5915. The sequence goes on from NZ_DJDV01000057.1 coordinate 3,689, forward strand.
CGCCCTGCTGCGCAAGGAACTGGGCAAGCGCGGCTACATCGTCAGCCCCATCGCCATGGGCACCAATACCGATCCCTATCAGCCGATCGAGAAGGATTGGCGCATCACGCAGCAGGTGCTGGAAGTGTTTGTCGAAACCCGGCACCCGACCTTCATCACCACCAAGTCCGACCGCATCCTGCAGGACATCGACCTGCTCGCCGATCTGGCGCGCGACAATCTGGTCGCGGTAATGATTTCGGTGACGACGCTCGATCCCAGGGTCGCTCGCACGCTGGAGCCTCGCGCCGCTCATCCCGAAAAGCGCCTCGCCGCCATTGCCCGGCTGGCGGATGCGGGCGTGCCCGTATCGGCCAATATGTCGCCCATCATTCCGGCGATCAACGACCATGAAATCGAAAGCGTCGTCGCCCGCGTCGCCGCCGCCGGCGCGCGCGACGTCAGCTATATCCTCGTACGCCTGCCCCACGAAGTCGCCCCCCTCTTCCGCGCGTGGCTGGACGAACATCACCCGGACCGCGCGGGCAAAGTCATGGCCATCATCCGCGACCTGCGCGGCGGCCGCGACAATGATCCCCATTTCGGCAGCCGGATGAAGGGGCAAGGCGTCTGGGCCGACCTCATCCGCACGCGGTTTATCAAGGCCAGGCGCAAGGCAGGACTGGGCGGCGAGAAACTGGCGCTGCGCACCGATCTGTTCCGCCCGCCCGAGGGCGCACAGATGCGATTATTCTGATGGCAGGAGAGAAGCGCCCCGATAGCAGGAAGCAACTAAACGCCACCTCTTGCCTCATGCGCGCGCAGGCGGAGATCCATCTCCCTCTCATGATGCGCGGGAAAAGGTCAGAGGATGGCTTTCTGGCTGTATGGTAAGGACTAAATTGGGTGGTTTGCCGACTGACCGATTTTGGGCCGCACCTCCTGCAAAGCAGACGTCGGGCTACTGGCGACGCGGCCTGATCCACGTTAGACCTGCTGCCATGCCTGTTCCCGTCTATCATCCTTACACTACCAAGTTCGATATTGAGATCGATGCCGATCATCTTGATCAGGTTCTTGGTCCATTAACGACCACGAATGCCAAGGCCGTGGCTGATGCTTGGGACGTGGTTCAGACGGGTCTCCTTGCTTGGAGAACAAAGCTTCATCTAACGGCCGCCGACGCCGATGCCCGTATCAGAAACCAGTTGAGCAAAGATCAACTGACCGGCACAGTGGTCACCCTCTTATTCGATCAATCAGGATCGATGAGAGGCCAAAAAATGCTATTTTCGGCTGCAACCGCAGACATCATTCAAGAGTTCCTGATTACCCTTGGTGTTTCGTGCGAAGTCTTGGGATTTACCACTTCGCGTTGGAAGGGCGGTCGTTCCCGCAAACGGTGGAAATGGCGCTTTCGGCCTCGCAACCCTGGGCGTTTGAATGACCTGTTGCACATCATATATCGTAGCGCCACTGACAACCGTGCCAGCACAGGCGGTTGGGTTTACAGGCAAATGCTTCGCCATGATCTGACGAAGGAAAATATTGACGGTGAAGCAATCCAGTGGGCAGCTAATCGCCTCATCGACCATCCAGCAAATCGTAAGATATTGATCGTCCTTTCTGACGGAGCACCAGTGGATGACTCTACGCTTTTAGAAAACGGGCCGACGTATCTGTTCGATCATCTGCATGACGTAGTTAGCCATATTATATCGGACTCTCGAATATGCATCGCGTCATTAGGGATTGGTTTTCGACCGCATGATTTTTACCCCCAATCAAGCTACGTCGAATCTCCAAAGGATATGGGAAATGCGCTGGTCGTCCTTTTAGAGAGCTTATTGACGAGAAGCTAAACGCGTCTGCTTTTCGGCGACATTAAACTCACTTCAAACGGCCACAAATGGTCGATGGTTGCCACGAAACCCTCACCCTACCAGCCGCATGCCCGACCGGCGCGTTCGCGTGCGGTAGCCGTCAGCCTTCACGTCCATCCGCTCGAACTTGTGGATCGTCAGCCCCCTGATGGTCGCGATCGCGTCCACCTGATCCGCGCCCAGGCTATATCCATCACCCACGAAGACGCGCGCCGCCTGTCCGTCGCTTAACTGCGCGCGCAGGAAGACTTCGCTGCGGCCGCCACCCGCGCCGGCCAGTAGCGCTGCCAGCGCCTCGACGGCGTCCGTCGTCTCGACGTCCACCGTCAACTCCATGCGCGATGCGCTGGCGATCGCGCGGAAGGGCTCGACGCTGCGCACGGTCACGCGTGGCGTTTCCTCGCCCGGCAGGCGATCCAGCTCGACGATCAGCAGCGCGCAGTCGCCATCGCGCGCCAGTTCCTCGATTGCCTTGCAACCATCCTCATCGAAGCAACTCGCCTGGAACTGGCCGCTCTGGTCGGAAAAGGTCGCGCTGGCGTAGCGCGCGCCGCGCTTGGTCTCGCGCCAGCGCACATCCTCGACCATCGCCGCCATGATCGTCATCGCCCGGCCTTCCGCATTGGCTGCGGGCATCGGGGACTGACAGATAAGGCCATAGCTGCGTGCGCCGCGCGCGTCGGCCAGATGCTTGTAGCGGTCCACCGGATGGGCCGAGAAATAAAAGCCGAACGCCTCCTTTTCCTGCGCCATGCGGTCCGCCACGGTCCAGGCCTGATGCGGCGGAATGCGCACATCGGCATGGGGTGTTTCAACGTCGCCGAACAGCCCCCCCTGTCCGCTTTCGCGCGCGGCGGCATTGCTGGAGGCGACGGACAGGATCGTCTCGGCCGCGGCATGAACGCCCGCGCGGTCGGCATGGATACCATCGAACGCGCCCGCCGCCGCCAGGCTTTCCAGCTGCCGCCGGTTAAGCAAGCGCGGCTCGATACGGTCGGCGAAATCGTCGAGGCTCTTGAAAGCACCGCCCTTGTTGCGCTCCTCGACAAGCTGCTCCATCGCCTTTTCGCCCACGCCCTTCAGGCCGCCCAGCGCATAGCGCACGGCAAAGCCCAATCGCGCGTCTTCGCCCTCATAAGCGACCGGCTCGACGGTGAAATCCGCCTCGCTGCGGTTGATGTCGGGCGCAAGGCAGGTCAGCCCCATGCGCCGCATATCATCGACGAACACCGTCAGCTTTTCGGTGAGGTGGATGTCGAACGCCATCGATCCGGCATAGAATTCGGCCGGGTAATGCGCCTTGAGCCACGCCGTTTGGTAGGCGAGCAGCGCATAGGCGGCGGCGTGAGACTTGTTGAAGCCATAGCCGGCGAACTTGTCGATCAAGTCGAACAGCTCGTTCGCCTTGGCGGCCGGAATGTCGCTTTTGGCGGCGCAGCCTTCAACGAAGCGGGCGCGCTGCGCATCCATCTCCGCTTTGATCTTCTTGCCCATGGCGCGGCGGAGCAAGTCCGCATCGCCCAGGCTGTAGCCGGCCAATATCTGCGCCGCCTGCATTACCTGTTCCTGATAGACGAAGATGCCATAGGTTTCTTCGAGGATCGGTTTCAGGAGAATGTGCGGATATTCAATATCTTCCTGGCCATTCTTGCGACGGCCGAACATCGGAATATTGTCCATCGGGCCGGGGCGATAGAGCGACACCAGCGCGATGATGTCGCCGAAATTGGTCGGACGCACTGCCGCCAGCGTTTTGCGCATCCCTTCCGATTCCAGCTGGAACACGCCGACCGTATCGCCCCGCTGGAGCAGGTCATAGACCGCCGTGTCGTCCCAGGCGAGCGTGTCGAGATCGACCGTCACACCTCGTGCGCTCAGCAACTGCACCGCCTTCTGCAACACCGACAATGTCTTGAGGCCGAGAAAGTCGAACTTCACCAGTCCCGCGCCTTCGACATATTTCATGTCGAACTGCGTTACCGGCATGTCGGAGCGCGGATCGCGATAGAGCGGCACCAGTTGGCTCAGCGGCCGGTCGCCAATCACCACGCCCGCCGCGTGGGTGGAGCTGTGGCGCGGGAAGCCCTCCAGCTTCATCGCATAGTCGATCAGGCGCTTGACCTGATTATCATTGTCATATTCGGCCTTGAACTCGCTGACGCCATTCAGGGACCGTTCCAACGTCCAGGGGTCGGTGGGGTGATTGGGCACCAGCTTGGCGAGCCGGTCCACTTGCCCATAGCTCATCTGGAGCACGCGGCCGGTGTCCTTCAGCACCGCGCGCGCCTTCAGCTTACCGAAGGTGATGATCTGCGCCACATGGTCCGCGCCATATTTCTGCTGTACGTAACGGATCACCTCGCCCCGCCGCGTTTCGCAAAAGTCGATGTCGAAGTCGGGCATCGACACACGCTCGGGATTGAGGAAGCGCTCGAACAGCAGCCCGAGTTGCAATGGGTCCAGGTCGGTGATGGTGAGCGCCCAGGCAACCAGCGACCCCGCGCCCGATCCGCGCCCCGGCCCCACCGGAATATCCTGCTCTTTGGCCCATTTGATGAAGTCAGCAACGATCAGGAAATAGCCGGGAAAGCCCATCTGGATGATGATGTCGGTCTCGAACGTCAGCCGTTCATAATAGGGCCGCCGCATCTCCTCGCCCAATATGCCGGCCTTTTCCAGCCGCGCTTCCAGCCCCGCCGCCGCTTGATCCCGCAGCATCGCGGCCTCCCCCTCGATATCGCCGGCGAGGCTGGGGAGGATCGGCTTGCGCTTGGGGGCGGCCACGGCGCAGCGCTGCGCCACTACCAGCGTATTGGCCAGCGCTTCAGGCAGATCCTCGAACAGCCGCTTCATTTCGGCCGCCGGCTTCATCCAGGCGTCGGGCGAGCTTCTGCGACGGTCGGCGGTGTCCACATAGGCGCTGTCGGCGATGCACAGCATCACGTCATGGGCTTCATGGAAGTGCGGTTCGGTAAAGCAGGTGGGATTGGTTGCCACCAGGGGCAGGCCGCGATCATAGGCAAGATCGAGCAGCGCCGCTTCCGCCTTGCCCTCCACCGGGTCGAGCCGGCGGCAGATTTCAACGTAGAGCCGGTCGGGGAACAGCGCCTCCAGCCGCTCGGCATAGGCCAGGGCAGCGTCGGGCTGGTCCTCCGCGAACAGACGCGCCAAGGCGCCCTCTCCGCCCGCCGTCAGGGCGATGACGCCGTCGGTGCGCCCTTCCAGCGCGTCGAGCGTCACATGCGGCACCTCCTCCACCGGCCGGTCGAGATGCGCCATCGACACCAGAGCGCAGATATTGTCATAGCCGCGCGCATCCTGCGCATAGAGCGTGATCCAGTCATGCACTTGCGCCGCATTGGCGGGACGGCCCGGGCGCAACACGCCCAGCATCGCCCCGATAATCGGCTGCACGCCCTCGCCTTTGCAAGCGTCGGAAAAGGCCATGGACCCGTAAAGTCCGTTGCGGTCGGTGATCGCCGCTGCCGGAAAACCCAGCGCCCGCGCCTGCTTGGCGATCTTCTTGGGATCGATCGCCCCTTCCAGCATGGTGAAGGAGGAAAAGATGCGAAGCGGAACGAAGGCGGCATGGGACATGGCGGCACCTTAGGCGTCGAGCATGAGTCGGCGCCAGCCCCCGACGCGCGAAAGCTGTGGACGAAAGGAGGACGATGGGATCGCACATCCGTCCACTTCGCTGTCATGCTTAATCAATCGCCAACTTCTGGCCGGTAGATTGCCGCCATGCGGCTTTCCACGATTACCAACTGGGCCTATGGCGCCACCGTCGCGCTGACCCTCGTGTCCGGCGCCACCATGCTGCTCGCCTCGTCCGTCGAGGAGCAGGAGCGTGCCGCCGTTACCCAGCGCGCGACCTTCGACCAGCTTACCGCCACGCTGGAAGAGGATGTCTATCGCCTTAGCGAACAGGCGCGCGGCTTCGTCGTCACCGGCAACCCCAGCCACCTGATCGCCTATCGCCGTGAACGTGACGGTTTGCGGTCGGTTGAGGAGCGCGTTCGTCATCTCAAGGATGCCGGCGCCAGCTACAGCGAACTTCAGGCATTGCGGCAGGGCATCCATTGGGCGGATGCGCTGATCGAGGAGCAGGAAGCAGCGCTGAAGGCCGCGCAAAGCGGTGACGCGCAATCCGCGCGCGCCATCCTGTTCGGCGACGAATATGGGCGGGAAATGGACCGGGTCGCCGCCCAGATCGCCCGCTTCCAATATATGCTGGACCAACGCACGGATCAGGCGGTCGCCCGCGCCACCGAAAGCGCGCGGCTATGGCGCACCATGTCGGAAATCATGCTGGCCGCCACAGCGCTGCTGTTCCTGTGCGTCCTCTATTTCGTTCTCAAGCAACGCATTCTTCGCCCCGTGGTGCGGCTGAGCGATGTCGTGACCCGACTGGCGGCGCAGGATTATGACGCGATCCCGCCCGAAATGGCGCATGTCGATGAAATAGGCGATATGGCGCAGGCGATCCGGATCTTCCGGGAAAATGGCCTGGAACGCCAAAGGCTGGAACGCGAACGCGCCATCGACCACCGGATGCGCGATCTTCTGTCCCGCCTGACGCAACGGCTACAGGGCTGTGACGACACCGCCGATCTGGTCGGAGTCGTGCGCCGATTCGTGCCCGAAATAACGCCCGACTTTCCGGGCAAGCTGTACATCTACGATGCACGGCGCAATGCGATGGCCCAGGCCTGCGAATGGCTGGACCCCACGCATTCGGTGACGGAATTTGCGCCTTCGGCCTGCTGGGCGCTGCGCCGGGGCCAGACTCATCGACCCGTTGGCGACATGGTCGATATTCCATGCGAGCATCTGAACGCGCAGGGCGGTGTCCAGACGATCTGCATCCCCCTCACAGCGCAGGGTGAGAGCATCGGCCTTCTCTATTTCGAGGAACCTGCGGGCGCGAGCGCAACGCACCTGGAGCGCAGCGGCACCTATCTGGAGATGCTGGCGGAAAATATCGGTCTTGCGCTTTCCAACCTGCGCCTGCGCGACGTGCTGCGCGACATGGCGATGGTCGATCCACTGACCGGCCTGCCCAATCGCCGGCAGTTCGACCTGCTGTTCAGCAGGCTGGCGCAGGAGGCTGATCGCAACGCCACGCCGCTCTCCTGTCTGATGATCGACATCGACCATTTCAAGCAATTTAACGACAATCATGGGCATGATGCCGGTGATGCGATCCTGCGCGCGGTGGGCGCTTTACTGAACGATTCTCTGCGCGAGGAAGGGCACGCTTTTCGGCTAGGTGGTGAGGAATTCGTCGTCCTGATGCCGGGCTTCTCGCTGGATCGGTCCCTGGCCCGCGCGGAACAGATACAGAAACAGTTGCAGGATCTGCGCGTCGATCATGGCGGCACGGCGCTGGGACCTGTGACCGCAAGTTTCGGCCTGTCAGCCTTTCCCGATCATGGCCGCGCCGACCGCCTCCTCAAAACCGCCGACGCTGCGCTGCTGCGTGCCAAGGCGCAGGGGCGCGATCGGGTGTTGGTCGCGGCGATGCGGGACGCGGCCTGAGACGCGATCATTGGCGTCAGGCCGTTTGCAAACGGCCTTCGTGCAATCGCACCACCCGGTCCATTTTCTGCGCCAGCCGCTCATTGTGCGTGGCGACCAGCGCCGCGGAGCCTTCGCCTCTGACCAGCCGCAGGAATTCGGCCAGGACCACGTCGGCCGTGCGCTCGTCCAGATTGCCCGTCGGCTCGTCCGCCAGCACCAGCGCCGGCCGGTTCGCCAGCGCGCGGGCCACGGCGACGCGCTGCTGCTCGCCACCCGACAATTGGCTGGGACGATGGTCCAGCCTATGGCCAAGCCCCAGCGACGTCAGCAGGGATTCCGCGCGCGCCTGCGCGCTCTTCATGTCCGCATCGCGAATGACCTGTGGCAACACGACATTTTCGGTCGCGTTGAAATCGGGCAGGAGATGATGGAATTGATAGACGAAGCCCAGCGCATCGCGGCGCAGCCGGGTGCGTCCATCATTGTCGAGCTTTGCCGCTTCTTCGCCAGCGATACGGATCGACCCTTCAAATCCACCCTCCAGCAGACCGACCGCCTGCAACAGTGTCGATTTGCCTGACCCCGAAGGACCGAGCAGTGCCACGATCTCGCCCTCACCCACGCGCAGATCGACCCCGCGCAGCACGTCGATCGTCACGCCGCCCTGGGTGAAGCTGCGCGCAAGGTCGGTGACTTTGAGAACATCATTCATAACGCAGCACCTGGACCGGATCGGTATTGGCGGCCTTGAAGGCCGGATAGAGGGTGGCGAGGAAGCTAAACAACAGCGCCATGACGCATATCACCGCGATTTCGACCGGATCGGGCTGCGACGGCAATTCGGTCAGGAAGCGGATCGAGGGGTCCCACAGATTCTGACCGGTCACGAACTGGATGGCATTGACCACACTCTGCCGGAAAAAGAGGAAGGTGAAGCCCAATATCATGCCGGCCACCATGCCGAGCGTGCCGATGGTGACGCCGACCGTCATGAAAATCTTGACCAGTCCCGCCCTGCTCGCCCCCATGGTGCGCAGGATCGCGATGTCGCGTGTCTTTGCGCGCACCAGCATGATGAGCGAGGACAGGATGTTGAACACGGCGACGAGCACGATGATCGACAGGACGACGAACATCGCCACCCGTTCGACCGCCAGCGCCTCGAACAGGGACGCATTCATCTGCCGCCAGTCGGTGATGACCGCACGGCCGGCGACCTTTGCCGCCAGCGGCTCCAATATCTGACCGACCCTGTCCGGATTGACCGTCTCCACCTCGATCATGCCGACGACATTGCCCAGCAGGAGAAGCGTCTGCGCATCCTCCACCGGCATCACGACCATCGCCTTGTCATAATCATAGATGCCGACCTCGAAGATGGCCGACACCTGGTAGGATATCTGCCGCGGCACAGTTCCGAAGGGAGTCGATCGGCCCGCAGGATTGATGATGGTCAGACTGTCGCCCAGCTGGACGCCCAGATTTTCAGCAAGCCGCGACCCGATGCCGACTTTTCCCGCGCCCGGCGTCAGGCTGTCTAGACTGCCGGCCAGCACCTTTCCCTTCAGCGTTTTGTTCGCGCGAATGTCGGGCACGGTCATGCCCCGGACCAGAACCGCTTCGACCCGGCCGTTGAACGTCGCCAGCAAAGGCTGCTCGATCATCGGCGTCGCGCTGGTGACGCCCGGCGTCGCCTTTGCCTGCTTCAGGATGGACTGCCAGTCCGGCAGCCGCCCGCCATAGCCCTGCACCACGGCATGGCCGTTCAAACCGACAATCTTGTCGAACAGTTCGGCACGAAAGCCATTCATCACGCTCATGACGATGATGAGCGCCGCAACGCCCAGCATGACCGCGACCAGGCTGATGCCCGCAACCAGGAAGATGAAGCCCTCGCCCTTGCCCGGCAGCAAATAGCGCTTGGCAATCATGCGTTCGTAACGGGAAAGAATCATGTGGCGCGAACGGCCCTTCGATGGTGGTTTGCAGCAGGCTCTAGGACCGGCCGGGACCCACGGCAAGCATTGCCGGATTGTTGCATCGTCGCCACAGGGTCGCACCGAAAATCACAACGTCCCGATTTTGCCCGTGACTCGCCGTCGCAGCAAGCATAGCAAGACAGTCGAAGCACAGGTGAAAGGCCGTGGTTCAGGGATACTGCATCCCGCTTCGAGCTTAGGGGGCTAAGAAGTGGTTGAGGCAGGCCAAGGGGGAGACGAGCAATCGTCCATTAAGCACCCGGATCATGAAAGCATGATCCGGGTGCTTTTTCTTTAGCACGACCATCCTGGCCTTTCGGCGTCTTGGCCGTTGCTTGCTGCGACACAACAAACTTCAATATTGCCATTGCGAAATGCCTTTGGCGGACCGCCGCATAATCGGTTCCGCGCAATGGATCGCGCCGAATGCCTGGGCATATTCGGGCCTCTTGAAAGCGGCATTCGTCAAACCATATCCCAATCGTCCGGCCGCCTCATGGGGCCGGGCATGGTATCGCCGGACGCCGGTGTGACGGGTTCGGCATGGTTCATTTTGCTCTTTAGGAGATTATGACGATGCGTGCTTTTGACTTGACCCCCTATCGCCGCTCGACCGTGGGCTTCGATCGTCTGTTCGACCTGATCGAAAATAATGCCCGGTTGCAGCAGAGCGACAATTATCCGCCCTTCAACATTGAGCGGCTATCCGAGGATCGCTACCGCGTGACCCTCGCCGTGGCGGGTTTCCGCTCTGAGGAGATCGACATTACCGCGCAGCAGAATCTGCTGCAGGTGATCGGCCGCAAGGACGATACGGCGGCGGATCGTTCCAAATTCCTGCATGTCGGCATCGCGAACCGCAGCTTTGAACGCCGCTTCGAACTGGCGGACTTCGTGCGCGTGGAAAAGGCCGACCTTGCGGACGGTCTGCTGGTGATCGAACTGGTGCGCGAAGTGCCCGAAGCGATGAAGCCCAAGAAGATCGCCATCAATGGCGGTCAGCTGGTCGACATCAACGCGACGGATCGCGACGCCGCCTGATCGGTGGATAATAAGAGAATGTGGGGCGCGACCTTCTTGGTCGCGCCCTTTTTATAGGCCGATTTCAGAAACGATGGATGGCCATCGTTCACCTCTGAACGGTGTGAACTTCGCAGATCGCAGCGTCAGATTTCAACCTGACTGCCCAGTTCGACGACGCGGTTGGTAGGTAGGCGGAAAAATTCCATCGCACTTTCCGCATTCCGCAGCATCCAGGCAAAGATCTTTTCCCGCCACAGCGGCATGCCGGGTTTGGCCGACGGCAACAGGGTCTGCCGCGCCAGAAAGAAGCTGGTGTCCATCATTTTGAACGCCTGACCGCATCCCGTGACATTCTTGAGCGCGGCCGGCACGTCGGGCTCCTGCATGAAACCATATTGAAGAATCAGGCGGAAAAATCCCCGGCCCAGATCTTCCAGCTTCGCACGCCCCTCATCCTCGACGACCGGCACGTCCTTGATCTTGACCGTCAGCAGGATCACCCGCTCGTGCAGCACCTTGTTGTGCTTCAAATTGTGCAGCAGCGCATGGGGCACGCCGTCCGGCGTTGACGTCATGAACACGGCCGTGCCCGGCACGCGCACGGCGCTGTTGGCAGCGGACGCAACAAAGACCGGTATCGGCATTGCCGCCTCGCGCAAGCGGTCCTGCACCAGCCTGCGCCCGCGCGACCAGGTCGTGAGCAAGGTAAACACGATGAAGCCGATCAACAGCGGGAACCATCCGCCATCGGGCACCTTCGTCATGTTGGCGGCCAGATAGGCGCCGTCGACCAGGAAGAACACCGCCAGCAGGGGCGCGGCATAATACCATTTCCAGCGCCACAGCCGATACAGCAGCACGGTCAGCAGCAAATTGTCGATGAACATCGCGCCAGTGACCGCGATGCCATAGGCCGCCGTCAGGTTGGACGAAGTCCGGAACACCAGCACCAGCAGGATGACCATCGTCATCAGCCCCCAGTTGATGAGGGGGATATAGATCTGCCCCGCCGCCGATGCGCTGGTATGCGAAATGCGCAGCCGCGGCATGAAGCCGAGCTGGATCGCCTGCTGCGTCACCGAAAAGGCACCCGATATGACGGCTTGCGACGCAATGATCGCCGCCATGGTGGCGAGGATGACCAGCGGCAACTGACCCCATTGCGGGGCGAGATTGTAGAAAGGGCTGTCCAGGGCAGCCGCACCGTCGCGGAACAGCAAGGCGCCCTGCCCCATATAGTTCATCATCAAGGCCGGCAGGACGAAGGCGAGCCATGACACTCGAATCGGGCTGCGGCCGAAATGCCCCATGTCGGCATAGAGCGCCTCAGCGCCCGTCACGGCCAGCACGACCGAACCCAGGGCCAGGAACGCTGGCAGCGGATCGGTGACGAAGAACATGAACGCCCAATAGGGATTGAGCGCGAACAGGATGCCGGGCGTCTGAAGGATCGAAATCACGCCAAGGGTCGCGATCGTCACGAAATAGGTGAGCATGATCGGGCCGAACAGCGATGCAACCCGATTTGTGCCCAGCCCCTGTATCCAGAATAAGCCGAGCAGGATGAGGATTGCCACCGGCAGGATCATCGGCGCAAGGTTGGGATTATAGACCGCGATACCCTCAACCGCCGACAGCACCGAAACCGCTGGCGTGATCATCGAGTCGCCATAGAACAGCGCGGTGGCGAACACGCCCAGCAATACAATGCCCCGCGACCAGCGCTGCGTCTTCGTCTGGCCGTTGATCAGCGCGAGCAGCGCCAGGCTGCCGCCCTCGCCCTTATTGTCCGCACGCATGATGATGCTGACATATTTGAGCGTGACCACCAGCATCATCGACCAGAACATCAGGCTGATGACGCCCAATATATGATCCGGATCGAGATCAAGGTGGTGATGGCCCGCAAAGGTCTCCCGGAACGCATAGAGCGGGCTGGTGCCGATGTCGCCGAACACGATGCCGATCGCGCCGACTACCAGCTTCGCCGTGGCCTTCTGCCGCACATGGCCGTGACCGCCCTCTCCTTCTTCCGAAGACGAAGGAGCGGTATTGGGAAGAAGATCAGCCATGAATGATATGCCGAATGGTCATACTCGTCTGGACACCCACCCGGGGGCTTGGGCGGAAAAGTCCGCTACCCCCGCAAACCGCCGCGCCCTATCACGGCTCCTGCCGCCGTGCAACGCGAACGCTGCACCGCATCATGGCTGACCAGCCTCACCACCCGCCAGCATGGCGTCGATACGCGCGATATTGCTTTCAAGTTCCTTACGCACTTCACTGTCAGCTGGCGCACGCGCGACCAGCTGCGCCCACAGGTCGCGCGCCGCCTGCAACTGTCCTGCGCGGGCCAGCGCCAAACCGTAAAAATAGCGCGGCGCCGGCGCTTCAGGGTCGATAGACAAGGCCCTGCGATAGGCAAACTGCGCGCCGGGCGAGAGCACGCCATCGCCATGCGCAACCAAGGCATTGCCCAGCCCCAGCCATAAATTCGGGTCGTCGGGCTGATCACGCAGGGCCGACAGCAGCACATTGGCGGCCGCCTTGGTCTTGCCCTGCCGTGCGAGCCCGTCGGACAACATCATCCATTGCGCCGCTGGGCCAAATCGTTCGGCCAGGCCACGCCGTTTTTGCGCAAGCGCCTCGTCAAACGGCTGCCCATCGGCTTCGGCAACCCGGCGAGGCGCCCCGGCAAGCCCGGGATTGCCCTGCCACGCATAGCCAGCCAGCCCCAGCAGCAGGGCGGCGGCGCTGATTTCCCATGCTGATCGAGGGATACGGCCAAGCAACAGAAGCCCGACCAAAACCAGTGCCGCCAATGCAGAAGCGATGAGCCAACCGGTCACGACCTGCTCCTCCTGATCCGACCGCGCATGAGGACAAGCCCCAAAGCCAGCAGGACCAGCGGCGCCGCCCACAGCGGCCACAGAATCGGATCGGCGCTTGGCGCATAGCTGACCCAATCGCCGTAGCGCGCCACCAGCCAGGCCCGTATCGCTTCGGGCCTTTCCCCCGCCATGATGCGCTCGCGTATCTGCGATCGCATGTCGGCCGCCATGCTGGCATTGGAATCGGCGATCGACTGGCTCTGGCAGGTGAGACAGCGAATGGTTTCCATCAGTGCCTTTGCAGCGCGCTCCTGCCGCGCATCGGGTATCTGCCGGTCGGCCCATGGTGCGGGCGGCAGCGCGGTCTGTGCCAGCGCCGGCGCGGCGGCAAACGCCAGAAACAAGGCGAGCAGCGCCTTCATCGAGCATCCTCCAGCCGCGCCAAAATTGTCGGCACGTCATCGGCGCGGATTTCTCCGATATGCTGATAGGCGATGCGCCCCCGTCCATCGATCACGAATGTTTCCGGGACGCCGGAAGACCCAAGCGCGATCTGGACGGCGCTGCGCGCGTCCAACCCGATCCGCTGATAGGGGTTGCCGTTGCGTGCCAGAAACGCGTCGACATCGCTCCGCGCATCGCGGATGGCGATGGCGTCGATGGCAACGCCGGCCTGCTTCAATGCCATCAACTGGGGCGCTTCGACCATACAGGGCACGCACCAGCTGGCAAAGATGTTGAGGAGCCGGGGCTGGCCGCTGATCATAGCCTCGCTGCTAAGGCCGGGACGATCGCTCGCGGCGGCGGGGAGATCAAAGGCCGGGAGGGGCTGACCGACCAGCCTTGAATGGATGATGCGATCATCCGGCTGGAACAGGCCGCTGGCGAACAGGCCGATGAACGCCACAAACAGCAGCAGCGGCAACCAGATCAGGATCCGCCTCATGCCACCGCCCTCCGACCACGCCATTTCACCAGCCATCCGCGCCGTTCGTGCCCGACCAGCGCCAGCGCGCCACCCAAGGCGATCAGCACGCCGCCAAACCAGATCAACGTCACAAACGGTTTCCACCAGATGCGCAGCTGCCAGCGGCCGCCTTCAACCTCTTCGCCCAGCACGACATAGAGCTGGCCATCCCATCGCGTCAGCAACGCCGCTTCGCTCGTGGTGGTCGGTGGCGACGTGAAGAAACGGGACTGGGGGCGCATCATCACCGCGCGCCCGCCGCGATCGACCGCCATATCCGCTTGCAGCGCCGTCCAATTGTCGCCAGCCAGCGGCATGATTTTAACGAAGCGCAGCGTCCAACCGGCCGTGCGAATCGCTTCCCCCGGTCGCGCCGCGACCAGTTTTTCAACCGTGAAGGCCGAATCGCATGCCATGCCCGCCAGGCTGACAGCGCAGCCCAGATGGGCGATCACCATACCCCAGGTGAACAAGGGGGTACGCAGCAGCTTGCGCTTCCAGAGCGGCGCCAAGCTCGCAATGCCGACACCAATGGCAACAGTCAGCCCGAAAAAGGGCAGCGTACCGATCCGCCCCCACGCGACCGCCGCTATGATCGCGGCTGCAATCGCACCACCCGTCGCCGGAATGACCAGACGCCTGCCCACCGCCGGCAGCCGATCGCGCCGCCACCGGGTCAGCGGCCCTACCGCCATTGCGATCATCAACGTCAGCGCGATCGGCCCGGCGATCCGGTCAAAATAGGGCGCACCCACCGAAACCTTATGGTCAAAGGCTTCGGTCATCAGGGGGTAGAGTGTCCCGATAAGCACGATCCCCAAAATCACCGACAGCAGGAGATTGTTCACCACCAGCAGCGTTTCACGACTGACCAGTTCGAACGGCGCGCCTTCCCGCACCGACCCGATGCGCCAGCCAAACAGCGCCAACGCGCCGCCGATATAGATAGCGAGCAGCGCGAGGATGAAGCTGCCCCGCTCGGGATCGACAGCGAACGCGTGGACGCTCGTCAAGATGCCCGACCGCACCAGGAATGTGCCGACCATCGACATGGAAAAGGCGACCACCGCCAGCATGATGGTCCACGCGCGCAGGCCATCGCGCGTCGCCAATACCGTGACGCTGTGCAGCAAGGCCGTGGCCGCCAGCCATGGCATCAGCGAGGCATTTTCCACCGGGTCCCAGAACCACCAGCCGCCCCAGCCCAGCTCATAATAAGCCCAATAGCTGCCCGCCGTGATGCCGAGCGTCAGCAATATCCAAGCGCCCAATACCCAGGGACGCATCGCCCGCGCGAAGGCAGCATCGACCGCGCGGGTCAGCAACGCGCCGACCGCGAAGGAAAAGGCGACTGACAGGCCGACATAGCCGAGGTAAAGCGTAGGCGGATGGAAGGCGAGACCGGGGTCCTGCAACAGCGGATTGAGGCCCTGGCCGTCAGGCGGCGGCGGGTCGACTCGCGCGAAGGGATTGGACGAAAACAGCAGGAAGGCGTAGAAACCCAAGGAAATGGCCGCTTGTGCGCCCAATGTCGCCATATGCGTGTCGCGCCGCAAGGCCCGCTCGAACAGGGCGACGGCGCCGCCCGCCACGCCCATCACCGCGACCCACAGCAGCATCGACCCTTCATGATTGCCCCAGGTGCCTGCGAATTTGTACAGCCAGGGCTTGGCCGAATGGCTGTTCATTGCGACCAGCAGCACCGACATGTCCGACCGCAGGAAAAGGGTGATGAGCAGCGCGAAGGCAAGCGCCGTCAGCCCGCCCTGCGCGACCGCGACCGGACGCATGGCAGCCAGCAATTCCACCTTGCCGCCTTTCAGGCCCGCGAATGCGAGGAACAGCTGATGCAGCGCGAGGGACGCGGCGAGCCAGAGGGCGATAAGACCGGCTTCGGCGATCAAGGCTTCACCTTCAGCTGATGCGTGGTTTCATTATACTGCATCCCCTCCAGTTCCCGCGGCATATAGCGTTCGTCATGCTTGGCGAGCAGATTGGTCGCGACGAAGGTTCCCTGGTTGTCGAAGGCGCCTTCCGCAACGACCCCGCTGCCCTCCTTGAACAGGTCGGGCGCGATGCCGCTAAAGGTCGCCGGCACCGTTGCCTTCCCATCGGTGACATCGAACCGGATGGTGACGCCATCGGCTGCCCGCTTCAGGCTTCCCTTCACCACCATGCCGCCCAGCCGGATCGCGCGGCCCGGCTCCACGCCCTTGGCCTCGACGTCGGCGGGCGCATAAAAATAGGCGGCTTCGTCCTTGAGCGCCGACGCGGCGAGCAACCCCGCGCCGACGATGGCAGCCAGCGCAACAAGCGCCAGCACCAGCCTTTGATGCTTTGCCTTCATGGTCTGTCCGACAGCCGTTCCGCTGCGCGTTCAGCGCACGCCATCGCGCGCCAGCTTAGGAAACTCATGACAATTGTCGCGATCGCCGTCACGGCATAGGCGGCAATCACGAAGGCCCACTGGTTCATTTTATCCTCTCGCCAGACGCTGCATCCGCGCCTCAACCTTGTTCTGCGCCAGGATCGCGCGCATCCGCATCAGCACGATCGCGCCGAACCAGAGGGAGAAGCCCAGCAAAGTCAGGCCCAAAGGCCACAGCAGCGCCGTTTCGATGGTAGAGCCACGCATCGTGATGCTCGGCCCTTGGTGCAGGCTGTTCCACCACACCACAGATCGGTTGATGATAGGAATGTTGACCGCGCCGACCAATCCAAAGATCGCCGTCACGCTGCTGACGCCGCCCTGCCCGTCGCGGGCGCTGGCATTGGCCAGCGCGATATAGCCCAGATAGAGGAACAGCAGCACCAGCATGGATGTCATGCGCCCGTCCCATTCCCACCAGGTGCCCCAGGTCGGCCGCCCCCAGATGGAGCCGGTCGCCAGGCAGATGGCCGTGAACAGGGCGCCGGGCGCCGCGATCGCCCGCCCAGCTATGGCTGCGAGCGGATGTCGCCAAACCAGCTGCATCAGAGCGGCAAGGGCGATCCCCGTCCAGCCGCCCATGCCCAGCCATGCGGCAGGGACATGGATATAGAGAATGCGTACCGTCTGTCCTTGAAGATAATCGGCCGGCGTCACCAGCAGTCCACAAACCGCGCCGATCAGGATCAGCATCAGTCCGGGCCAGAACAGCCACAGCGTTAATGGACGCGCGATCTTCAAGAAGCGGGCGGGGTTGGCGAAACGATGCATCAGGGCTGCGTGTGTAGCTGCGCCGAACGGACTGCGCCAGTAGGGCTTTTTGCCGATAGCGCAGAGCGAGAAACGCAGCGTTGTTGGCGTTTAGCCGGTTTTTTGTGACAAGGAGGCGACAAACCGCCCTCAAGCGACTATATGCGCGCTCAAAGGCGGCCCGGACGGGCGGCAAGAACGGCAACGGAACCGGTTCGCACCCATGATCACGACAAATCCCTTCGACGACGACAAGTTGCGCGAGGAATGCGGCATTTTCGGCGTCTCGCGCGCGGAAACGGCCTCCGCTATCGTCGCGCTCGGCCTCCACGCGCTCCAGCATCGCGGCCAGGAGGCCGCCGGCATCACCAGCTGGGACGGCCACGAATTCCATACCCATCGGGCGATGGGGCATGTCGCGGGTAATTTCGACCGCGACGATGTGATTCGCAGCCTCCCGGGCGAAAGCGCTTGCGGCCATGTTCGCTATTCCACCACCGGCGAAACATCGCTGCGCAACGTGCAGCCGCTATATGCCGAACTCAATTCCGGCGGCTTCTCCGTGGCGCATAACGGCAATATCTCCAACGCGATGAAGTTGCGCCGCGAACTGATTCGTCGCGGCTCTATCTTCCAGTCGACGTCCGACACCGAAGTCATCATCCATCTCGTGGCGACATCCAGCTACCGGACGCTGCTCGACAAGTTCATCGACGCCCTCAAGCAGGTGGAAGGCGCCTATTCGCTGATCGTCATGACGCCCGAAGGCATGATCGCTTGCCGTGATCCGCTGGGCATCCGCCCGCTGGTCATGGGCACGCTGGGCGACGCGACCATCTTCGCATCGGAAACGGTGGCGCTCGATGTGGTGGGCGCGGATTATGTCCGCACCGTCGAACCGGGCGAGTTGGTCATCGTCACCAACAGTGGTGAAATCCGGTCCCACCGCCCCTTCGGCGAAACCCATGCACGCCCCTGCATCTTCGAGCATGTCTATTTCAGCCGGCCCGATTCGATCGTGGACGGCTCCAGCGTCTATTCGGTGCGCAAGGCGATTGGCGCGCAGCTGGCGATCGAAAACCCCGTCGAGGCCGATTACGTCATCCCCGTGCCTGATAGCGGCGTGCCTGCCGCCATTGGCTATGCCCAGGAATCGGGCATTCCGTTTGAACTGGGCATCATCCGGTCGCACTATATCGGCCGCACCTTCATCCAGCCGGGCGATAAGGTCCGTCACTTGGGCGTGAAGCTCAAGCACAATGCCAATCGCGCGCTGATCGCGGGCAAGCGCATCGTGCTGATCGACGATTCGATCGTACGCGGCACCACCTCGCTCAAGATCGTGCAGATGATGCGTGAGGCCGGCGCTGCCGAAGTTCATATGCGCATCGCTTCGCCGCCGACCAAGCATAGCTGCTTCTATGGCGTAGACACGCCTGAGCGCACCAAGCTGCTCGCCCACCGGCTCGACATTGGCGGCATGCAGGACTTCATTCACGCCGACAGCCTGTCCTTCATCTCGATCGACGGCCTGTACAAGGCATTGGGCGAAGCGAAGCGGGCCGACATACGGCCGCAATATTGCGACGCCTGCTTCACCGGCGATTATCCGACCACGCTGACCGATCAGGACGAAGCGGTGGTTCAGAACCAGTTCGAACTGCTGGCCGAACGGGTCGTCTGACACGCGTAAAGGGGCAGCCCGCCATGGCCGCCCCTTCTTTCCAAACAAATGACAAGTCCGGCCCCCGGCCGGCAATGACGGGAGTGCCATGTCCAACCTTCCTCTTACCGGCAAGCTGGCACTCGTCACCGGCGCCAGTCGGGGCATTGGCGCCGCTACGGCCGAAGCGCTTGCCAAGGCAGGCGCGCACGTCATTTTGACCGCGCGAACGCCCGGCGCGCTGGAGGAAGTGGAAGAGCGTATCCATGCCACCGGCGGCAGCGCGACTATCGCGCCGCTGGACCTAATCGACGGCGACAGCATCGGCCGCCTGGCGCAGGCGATCGGGGGCCGCTGGTCCGCGCTGGATATCATGGTCCTAAATGCTGCGACGCTGGGGTCGCTGGCTGCTGTGCAGGCGATCGACGCTAAGGAATTTGCGCGCCTGCTGACGCTCAATATCGCCGCACCTCAGGCGTTGATCGCAGCGTTCGATTCCATGCTACGCGCAAGCAGCGACGCGCGCGTCGTCGCATTGACATCCTCTGTCGGAACGACACCGCGCGCCTATTGGGGCGCCTATGGCGCGTCCAAGGCGGCGCTGGAGACGCTGATTGGCGCCTATGGAGAGGAAGTGCGGAACATTTCCGCTATCCGCACCCATATCGTCGATCCCGGCGCGACCCGCACGGCCATGCGCGCCCGCGCCTATCCCGGCGAAGATCCCGCCACGCTCAAAGGTCCCGAAACAGTGGCCGACGCCATCGTCGATCTGGTGGTGCGCGATACGCCGACGGGCCACCGCATGCGCGTCGACGGCTGAGCGTTACGCAGGCTTCACCAATGTCACCTGCGCGACATCGATGCCGCCGCCGCGAAACCCGCCCTCGCAATACATGAGATAATAGCGCCACAACGCAACGAAATGCTGGTCAAAACCGGCTGGCAGCCGTCCTTCTTCAATGGCGCGATCAAAGCACTGCCGCCAACGGCGCAGCGTTTCGGCATAATGTAGACCGAACCTGCGTTCGTCGCGCCATTCAAGCCCCATCTCCTGCGCAATGCGCCGGAAACGGCTTTCCGAAATCAGCATGCCGCCGGGAAAGATATAGGTCTGGATGAAATCGACGCCGCGCGCATAGCGCTCGAAAATCGCGTCGTCGATCAGGATATACTGGATCGCAGCGCGGCCGCCGGGTTTCAGAAGCCGATAAATGGCCGCCAGATAATCGGGCCAATAACGCTGCCCCACCGCCTCCACCATCTCGACGCTGGCAATGCCGTCATAGACGCCCCTCGCGTCGCGATAATCCATCAACTCCACGCTGGCCCCTGACCCCAGCCGGTCGCGGGCATAGTCGGCCTGCTCGCTCGACAGCGTCAGGCCAGTGTAGCGCAGTGCTCGCCGTTCCATTGCCCGCTCCGCCAGCCCGCCCCAACCGCATCCAATTTCCAGCAATGCTTCGCCATCCTTGAGGGTCAGGCGATCGAGTATGGCATCGGCCTTGCGCAATTGCGCGGCTTCCAACGGTTCCAACCAATTGTCCGTATCAGCGAACAAGCCACTGGAATAGTGCATGTCTTCATCCAACCAAGGCTGGTAGAAATCATTGCCCAGATCATAATGAAAGGCGATATTGTGCCGTGACCCCGCCCTGCTGTTGCGGCGCAGCCAGTGCCATATGCGACCAATCCATCGGGTTGGCCCATGCGGCCTGGCAAGCTGGCCCAGGCTGACGGCATTGCGCATGAAAAGCGCAAAGAGCGGCACCGGATCAGGACTGGCCCATTCGCCCGCAGCCCAGGCGCGATACCAGCCCGCCGAGCCGCCGGTCGCCAATCGCACCAGAGCACGCCAGCTATGCAGATGAACGACGCAATCGGGTCCTGCCGCCCGACCGCCCAGCAGTCGGCGCGTACCATCCGGCAGGTCCGCTTCCAGTGATCCCGCCTCAAGACCCTGGTCGATCCGGTCCAGCATCTGATGAAACAGGGGCGCAACCCAACGAGAGATGCCGGCGCTCCCCGTAATGCGGGATTGCCTGAAGACGGACGGGGCCTGTCGGCCGCGGCGGGGATCGGTCGCGTTCATGGCTGCGATCCTGCCGCAAGCCATCGCGCGCTGCAATCATCCCTTGATGCGACGATAGGCCGCCAGCGCGCGTTCGCGCCCCGCCTTGTGGCCTATGATCTTGGCTGGATAATCGTCCGGCCGGGCGTCATGGGCATCGGGATCATGAATGACCTCATTCGACAAGGCGGCCAATTCCGGCACCCATCGGCGAATATAATCGCCTGCATCGAACTTTTCGGACTGGGTCAGCGGCGCCATGATGCGGCTGAACATATTGGCGTCGATCCCGCTGCCGGCGACCCACTGCCAATTGACGCTGTTATTGGCATAATCCGCGTCGACCAGCGTATCCCAGAACCATTTCGCGCCATGTCGCCAGTCGATCAGCAGATGCTTGATCAGGAAGCTGGCCGCGATCATGCGCACACGGTTATGCATCCATCCCGTGGTCCATAATTGCCGCATGCCAGCGTCGACAATGGGATAGCCGGTGCGCCCCTTCTTCCAGGCGATGAAATCGCCCCGCGCCTCCCGCAAGTCGCGCCAATCCATCCGGTCGAAGTCATCGCGCGCATTTTTCGACCCATAGGCGGGCATCTCGCAAATTTGCGTATGGGTATAATCCCGCCAGATCAGTTCCTTGAGGAATATCTCCGCGTCTGCGTTGGAAGCCGTCACCCGGTGCCAGACATAGGCAGGAGAGACTTCGCCATAGTGAAGGTGGGGCGACAGGCGGGACGTCCCCTCGACCGAGGGCAGGTTGCGCCCGGTAGGATAATCCCCAACCTCGTCGATGAACGCGGCGACATTGGCCCGCGCGCCGTCCTCGCCGGGCGTCCAGTCCTTTTTGAAACCGCCGGCCCAGTCAGGCTTGGTGGGCAACAGGCCCCAATCGCTCAACCGTTCGGTTTCCGGCCAGGATTCCGGCGCGTCGATGGTGGCGGGGGTCCGGTTCGGGGCTGCCGGCGGCATCTGTTCCATGACGGCACGGGCGAACGGTGTATAGATTTTATAGATGCCCCCCGATCCTGTTCGCACCGCACCTGGCGGCAGCAGCAAGATGCCATCATGCAGGCAAAGGTCCAGCGCCTTGGCGACGGCCTTTTCCGCATTGCGCCACCAGGGTTCATAATGGTGCAGCGCATGGACGCGTTCCGCTCCGCATTCTTTTGCCAATGCCTGAAGCACATCGGCGCTTTTGCCACGGCGCAGGGTCAGACGTGACCCCTTTTCCCGCAACGCCCTGTCCAGGCTGGCCAGACTATGGTGCAACCACCAGCGGGAAGCCCCGCCCATCGCCCATTGCCGCGGTGTATCGTCGTCCAGCACATAGACCGGGACAACCGGCCCCTCAGACGCTGCGGCGATAAGAGCGGCCTGATCGGAAAGGCGAAGATCCTGGCGGAACCAGAGCAGCACGGGAGCGGTCATTCGTATCCAATGCCGGGCAACATATCCCGGTTCCAAGCGTCCATTAGGGCAGCTTGTCGCAATTCGCCATGCGCAAGAGACGCGAGGCCGATTCGGCCCATGGACGATGCCAGAAGCCCGGTTTATCGTCGCGCAGCGTCTTTGAGACGCCGAAGGCGGCCTTGAGTACGAGCCGTCAGGACTATGGCAACTGGGGACTTACGACTTTGGCGTCCAAGGAACAGGAAATGGGGTATCGCCCCTGCGTCGGCATCATGCTCGTCAATACGGAAGGAAAGGTCTTTGTCGGCCAACGACTCGATAATGTCGTCGAGGCCTGGCAAATGCCGCAGGGTGGCATTGACGAGGGGGAAGATGCCAGGACAGCAGCGTTGCGCGAACTGCGCGAGGAAACGGGCATTGATCGCACGCATGTCGACATCATCGCCAAGGCGAAGGATGAGCATTTCTACGACCTGCCGCCCGAACTGATCGGAAAGCTTTGGGGCGGCAAATATCGCGGCCAGCGACAATATTGGTTCCTCGCCCGCTTTCTGGGACAGGACAGCGATATCGACATCGCAACCGATCATCCCGAGTTCCGGGCCTGGAAATGGGCTGCGCCGGAAACGCTGCCGGACCTCATCGTCCCGTTCAAGCGCAAGCTCTATCGCGACATCGTGCAGGAATTTCGGGCGCTTATCTGATCGATCCGCCGTTAAGGGGGTTAATTTTCGCTGTCGAGACGATATGAAGGCGCCATGCGCGCTCTTCTGTTACCGTTATCGCTGTCCCTCGTCGTCCTGCCCGTCACCGCCGACGCCGCCGAGGACGCATTGCTGCCCGCATCCGTTCGCGAAATGCTGGAAGCGGCGATCGCCAATGGCAACGAAACCGACATCGCGACCGTCGCGAAGATCGCCAAGCAGACAAATCCTCAATCCGCCGATCAGATTCAGCGGATGGTCAACAGCTGGAAAGAACGAACCAAGGCGACGCACGAAACCGTCATCCGCGAAGCCGGCATCGGCGACCTGTGGACCGGCCGGATCGAGGCCGGAGGTTTCCGTTCGACCGGGTCGACCAGCGAACTGGGCATCAGCGCATCGGCCACTGCGACGCGCACCGGCATCCAGTGGACGCATAAACTCACAGCAAGCGCGGATTACCGCCGCGCCAATGGCGTAACATCGCGCGAACGCTATTTTGCCGGCTATGAACCGCGTTACGAGTTCGATCCGCGCGGCTTCGCCTACGGCTTGGCGCAGTTCGAAAGGGACACTTCAATCGGTTATGACGAGCGCTACACCGCGTCGGCAGGAATCGGGTACAAGCTGATCGTCAGCAAGCCCGTGGATCTGTCGGCCGACATCGGCCCATCGATACGTCATGTGAAATATCTGATCGGAGAACGCGAAACCAAATTGGGCGCGCGCGGATCCATGGCGCTGGCCTGGCGCGCCAGTCCGACGCTGACCTTCAAGCAGACCGCATCTGGCTATGCCGAAAGCGACGTCTATACACTCAACGCCCTGACTTCACTGGAAACAAAAGTGAGCACGCGCTGGTCGGCTGCCTTTTCCTACAACATCCAATATGAATCTGAAACAGTATTGGCCGCCCGCGACTTCGATACGCTGAGCCGTCTGACCCTGACATATGATTTCTGACATGCGTAATTTTCGTGCGGGGGTGGAGCGCCGTTCCGGCCTCTGATAGACAAAGGGCATGACCCGATTGTCTGTGGAAGAAGAACGACTGCTGGACCATGCGGCGGCCGCGCCGATGCTGGATCAGGTGCAGCGATGGGCGATGATCAACAGCGGATCGCGCAATATCGACGGGCTTGCGCACATGGCGACGATGCTGGCCGACGCATTCAGCGCCCTGCCCGGCGACGTGACGCTTGTTGATCCCGCCCCCGTAGAAAGCGTCGCGCCCGATGGCCGCGTACAGCCGCTCGCCCATGGTCAGCATCTGCTCCTATCCGTGCGGCCCGCGGCATCCACACGCCTGTTGCTGACCGGGCATATGGATACGGTCTTCGCGATCGATCATCCGTTTCAGAACCAGCGCTGGCTGGAACCCGGCATCCTCAATGGACCTGGCGTCGCGGACATGAAAGGCGGCATAGCGGTCATGCTCGCTGCGCTGTCAGCACTGGAAGCGACCGGCGTGGTCGATCATGTCGGCTATGACGTGGTCATCAACAGCGACGAAGAAGTGGGCAGCGCATCGTCAGCCGCGTTGCTGCGCGACAGGGCGCGAGGCAAATTGGCCGCCTTCACCTATGAACCGGCGCTGCCGGACGGGACTTTGGCGGGCGCGAGAGCGGGCAGCGGTAATTTTTCCGTGATCGTCACGGGCCGCAGCGCCCATGCCGGTCGCAACCCCGACGATGGCCGCAACGCCCTGCTCGCAGCGGCGGACCTGGCCCTGCGCCTCAAGGCCGCCAGCGGATCCGGCTTTTCCTGCAACCCGGCCAGGATTGATGGTGGCGGTCCAAACAATGTCGTGCCGGACCATGCCGTCCTGCGCGTTAATTTCCGCCCTCGCACGCCCGATGACGAACAGGCAGCGCGCGCCTTGATCGATCGCGTCATGGCCGACATCGCGCGTGATCATGACGTCACGCTCCACCTTCACGGCGGGTTTGGCCGCCCGCCCAAGCCCATGGACGCCAAGGCCGAACGGCTGTTCGGCTTGGTCAGGCAATGCGGCGCAGACCTTGGCCTGTCGATCGGATGGCGCGATACGGGCGGGGTGTGCGATGGTAATAATATTGCCGCCTGCGGCGTACCGGTTGTCGATACCATGGGCGTGCGCGGTGGCAGCATTCACAGCGACGCGGAATTTCTATTGACCGACAGCCTGCCCGAACGCGCGCGGCTGTCGGCGCTTTCCCTGTGGCGTATCGCGCAGGGCCAGTTTCAACCGGGACAAGAGAGAGGATGACCGCTTGAGCTTCATCATGCGCATCGCGCGCGCGGACGATTTACAGACGCTATATGAAATGGCCAAGCTGACTGGCGGCGGATTTACGAATTTGCCGCCCGATCGCGCGTCCCTGTCGGCGAAGCTTGAACGGACGGAAAAGGCGCTCAAGCGCACGAGCGACGGCATCGAGGACGAACTGATCGTCATGGTGCTGGAGAATGTCGAAACCGGGCAAGTGCGCGGCACATGCCAGATTTTCTCGACCGTCGGGCAAAACTGGCCCTTTTATTCCTATCGCCTTGGCATGCTGACCCAGCATAGTCGCGAACTGGGCCGCACCTTTCGCGCGCAGATGCTTTCGCTGACCACCGATCTGGAAGGGTCCGTCGAAGTGGGCGGCCTGTTTCTTCATCCGCGCGAACGGGCGGAAGGCCTGGGACTGCTGCTGGCGCGCAGCCGCTACCTCTATATCCGCAATCACCGCGCGCGCTTTGGCGACCGGGTCATCGCCGAACTGCGCGGCGTCATTGACGAGGCGGGCGGATCGCCCTTTTGGGATGGCTTGGCGGGCCGGTTCTTCGGCATGAGCTTTCAGGAGGCCGATGAATTCAACGCCGTCAACGGCAACCAGTTCATCGCCGACCTGATGCCCAAGACGCCCATCTACACCGCGATGCTGACCGATAGTGCCCGCGCTGTCATTGGCCTGCCCCACCCCAATGGCCGCGCTGCGATGCGGATGCTGGAAACCGAAGGGTTTGAAAATGCCGGCTATGTCGATATTTTCGACGGGGGGCCGACCATGGTTGGTCAGGTCGATCAGTTAAAAACCATCGCCGCCGCGCGCGACGTCACGCTGGCCGCCACGCATGAAAGCGGCGGGCAGAAAATGCTGATAGCCTGCGGGCAGCTTGCCGATTATCGCTGTACCTGGGGGCTTATCGAAGAGGACGCGGATGGTGCCATTTCGCTCGACGTCGAAAGCGTCCAGCGGATCGGCCTTGAAATCGGGGACCGCTTCACCATGGCGGGTCGGGCATGAGCATCACCGAAATCAATTTTGACGGTCTCATCGGTCCCAGTCACAATTATGCGGGCCTCAGCCTCGGCAACCTTGCTTCCGCGCGCAATGCTGGCGCAGTGTCGCAGCCCCGCGCCGCCGCCTTGCAGGGACTGGAAAAGATGCGGGGCAATGTGGCGCTCGGTCTGAAGCAGGGCCTCTTCCTGCCGCAATGGCGCCCCGATGGCGACTGGCTGGCTCGGTTGGGGACCGATGTGTCGGGCGCCGAGCCGCATATTCGCGCCGCCGCCATGTCAGCCTCCTCAATGTGGGCGGCCAATGCGGCGACGGTGTCTCCTGCTGCCGATACGCGCGATGGGCGCGCGCACATGACCGTCGCCAATCTCGTCACCATGCCGCATCGCAGCCATGAATGGCCCCAGACACTGGCGCAGCTGCGCCTGGCCTTTTCCGATACGCGCAGCTTTGCCGTGCATGATCCTGTGCCCCCGCCCTTTGGCGATGAAGGCGCGGCCAATCACATGCGCCTCGCCGAACGCCATGACGTGCCGGGGGTAGAGGTCTTCGTCTATGGCCAGTCGGGCGGCCCCTTCCCCGCCCGCCAGCATGTGGAGGCCAGCAAGGCGGTCGCGCGGCTGCATGGTCTGGACCCAGCGCGCAGCCTGTTCGTCCAGCAATCGGAGGAAGCGATCGCCGCCGGCGCATTCCATAACGACGTGGTCGCCGTTGCGAATGAGCGCGTGCTCTTTACCCATGAGCAGGCCTTCGCGGACAAGGAGGCCTTCTATACCGCCCTGCGGGACGCGCTGCCCTGCGTGGAGATCGTCGAAGTGCCAGCGAGCGCGGTCAGCCTGGCCGATGCGATCCGCAGCTACCTCTTCAACGCGCAGCTCGTTACCCTGCCCGACGGCGTCATGGCGTTGGTGCTGCCAACAGAAGCCAAGGACACGCCAGCCGTATGGACCTGGTTGCAGCAGATGATCGCGGGCAATGGCCCGATCCGCCGCCTCATTCCCGTGGATGTCCGCCAGTCCATGGCCAATGGCGGTGGTCCGGCCTGCCTGCGGCTGCGCGTGGTGGCTGATCCGGCCACAATCGACCCGCGCTTTTTGCTCGACGAGCGCAAGCTGGACGAAATCGCCCGGATTGTCGCAACCTACTGGCCAGAGGAAATCGCGCCGGATGATTTGGGCGACACTCGCCTTATCGCCCGGATCGAGCAATCATGGTTAACGCTTGTTGACCATTTGCAGCTTTCGGGCGATCTTCTTCCTTGACGGGGCGACCAGCCAATGGGACGATGATGGAACGGATCAAGGGCCTTTTCACGATCAAGACCAAGTTCGAGGCGTTTCTCATCATCTATGCGCTCGCGCTTGGCGCGACCGAACGTGGCGCCGTTTACGTCCAGCAATATCCCGGTTTCGGCGGCCAGTTGCTGGCGTTGGCCTGTACGGGCGCGGTATTCATGGCCGGCGGCAAGATCATTGACGCCGTGGAGTATCAGCGCGGGCTTTGAGTTGCACCGCCTGCCCCGGTCGGGCAAGAGCGCGCGATGGGCGCGATCATGTTGCAGGGGACCGGCTCTGATGTCGGCAAATCGGTTCTGGTCGCGGGGCTGTGCCGGGCATTGCGGCTTCGGGGCCATGACGTGCGCCCCTTCAAACCCCAGAATATGTCGAACAACGCGGCTGTCACAGTCGATGGCGGAGAAATTGGCCGCGCCCAGGCACTCCAGGCGATAGCCTGCGGCGTTCCCGCGCATACGGACATGAACCCGGTCCTGCTGAAACCGCAGGCCGACCGCAGTTCCCAACTGATCGTGCATGGGCAGGTGCGCGGGACATTGGGATCGGGCAATTTCCGCGCCGCTCGCGGCGCGCTGCTGGACGAAGTGCTTGAAAGCTATCACCGGCTGCGCGGCCAATGTGACATCGTCGTGGTGGAGGGCGCTGGCTCCCCTGCCGAAATCAATCTGCGCGCTGGCGATATCGCCAATATGGGCTTTGCGCGCGCCGCCGATGTTCCGGTTATATTGGTCGGCGACATAGACAGGGGCGGTGTTATCGCGGCGGTCGTCGGCACGCGCGCCGTGCTCGATGCCGCCGATGCAGCCATGATCCGCGGCTTCCTGATCAACAAATTCCGTGGCGACCTGTCCCTGTTCGAGGATGGCTATCGCCAGATTGAGGAGCGTTCGGGCTGGCGGGGCTTCGGCGTCGTTCCCTGGCTGAATGCCGTCGCGCGGCTACCCAGTGAAGATGCGGTGGTGCTCGAGCGCCCAGTTGCCTCCATAGAAGCGCCGATCGTCATCGCCTGCCCAGTATTACCGCGCATCTCCAATTTCGATGATCTCGACCCGTTGAAGCTGGAGCCGGCCGTCGACCTACGCATGATCGGGCCTGGCCAACCCATTCCGGGTGATGCTGCGCTCGTGATCCTGCCCGGGTCGAAGGCGACGATCGCGGACATGCGCGCGATGGTCGAACAGGGCTGGGATATCGACATACGCGCGCATCATCGCAGAGGCGGCGCCGTGCTGGGGCTTTGCGGCGGCTATCAGATGCTGGGGCGGACGATCCGCGATCCCGACGGCATCGAAGGCTCGGTGCGCGAGATCAACGGTTTAGGCCTGCTTGGGGTAGACACGATTCTTGCCGGTGCCAAGACGCTGGAACAAGTCCGCGGCCGCGCGCTGACAGCAGATTTTCACGGCTATGAAATGCATATGGGTCGCACCGAGGGGCCAGGCTGCGCGCGACCCTTTGCGATGCTGGGAAACAAGCCGGACGGGGCGATCAGCCCGGACGGGCGCGTGATGGGGAGCTATGTCCATGGCCTTCTCGCCAGCACGCAATTGCGCGCCGCCTTGCTGCAACGCATTGGTGCGACGTCGGCCGAAGCCGATTATGACAGATCAGTCGAGGATGCTCTGGATGCGCTTGCGGCCCATCTGGAACGGCATTGCGACATTGATGCCATGGTCGCGCTGGCTAGGGGGGAAAACAAATAGGAAAAAGACAGCCACCGCTGCCCCAAAAGAGGAAATGGCGCACCCGGAACGATTCGAACGTCCGACCCTCAGATTCGTAGTCTGATGCTCTATCCAGCTGAGCTACGGGTGCCGATTTCCGGCAGCCGGCTGAAAGCCGCACTGCCTGTTTCCAAATGGCGCA
>NZ_DJDV01000057.1:33652-104424 GCF_002431195.1 Sphingobium sp. UBA5915
TCCAGCTGAGCTACGGGTGCGTTGGAGAGGCGCAGATAGAAGCGCCCGGCCGATTGGGCAAGCCTTTTTTACACTTTTCCTTCCGCTCGATCCGCCTGCGCGGGCATGGGGCAACCTTTGCGTCCGTCCGCCGTTCAAGCCGCAGGAAAGGAGGCCATCATGAGCTTCACCATGAATGACCTGGCGCTGTTGTTGATCGCCCTGATCGTTGGCTGGTTACTCGGGCTGATGATGAGCGGGCGCGGCAAATATAAGCGACTCTGGCGCGACGAGCAGATCGCGCATCGCACCGTTTTGAAGGAGCGGGACGGGGCGATCCGGGAGCGCGATGCCCGCATAGAGGCAGCCAATGCGCGCATCGCCGAGCTGGAACGGCATAGCGGGCCGATCGGCCCGGGCACGGCCACTGCTGTTGGCGGCGCGGTCCATGGTCGGGATGACCTCAGCCGGATCACGGGTCTGACGCAGGCGCAGGAAGTTGCGTTGAACGAAGCCGGCTATCACCGCTACGGCCAGATCGCCGGATTGAGCGCGGAACAGGAAGCCACGCTGGAAGCACGTCTGGGATTGAAGCCAGGCACGATCGCGCACGAAGACTGGCGCGGTCAGGCACGGTCGCTTGAACGCGGCGACAAGCCGGGCCTGCTGGGTCGCCTTACCGGATCAGCGTAAGCCGCCTCAAACCCATGTGATCACGAGAAAGGGCGGGAGCATTCACTCCCGCCCTTTTTTGTCATTTGCTCGCCAATGCCGCCTGGGCGGCCGCTAGTCGGGCGATCGGCACGCGGTAGGGCGAGGCCGAAACATAATCGAGGCCGGTTTTCTCACAGAAAGCGATCGACGCGGGATCGCCCCCATGTTCGCCGCAAATGCCAAGCTTGATGCCGGTGCGGGTCGCGCGGCCGCGCTCGGCCGCCAGCTCGATCAACTCGCCTACGCCCTCTACGTCGATGCTGACGAAAGGATCACGGGCAAAAATGCCCTTGTCCACATATTGCGTCAGGAAGCGGCCGGCATCGTCGCGGCTGATGCCGATGGTTGTTTGCGTAAGGTCATTGGTGCCAAAGGAGAAAAATTCGCCAACTTCGGCAATTTCCCCGGCCTTGAGCGCAGCGCGCGGCAGCTCAATCATCGTGCCGACCAGATAGTCGACCGACGCGTCCTGTTCGGCGAAGACATCCTTTGCGACCTGATCGACGATCGCCTTCATCAATTCCAGTTCCTTGCGGGTGGCGACGAGCGGGATCATGATTTCGGGGATCGGTGCTTCGCCGCTGCGCTGCTTCACCAGCAACGCGGCCTCGAAAATGGCGCGGGCCTGCATCTCGTAAATTTCAGGATAGGTCACCCCCAGGCGGCAGCCACGATGGCCGAGCATAGGGTTGAATTCATGCAGTTCGCTCGCGCGGCGCTTCAACGCCTCGACACCGACGCCGGCGGCCTTGGCCACCTCCTCGAATTCCGCCTCTCCATGGGGCAGGAATTCGTGCAGCGGCGGATCGAGCAAGCGGATAGTGACGGGCAGGCCCGCCATCACCATGAAAATCTGGGCGAAATCGTCGCGTTGTTCGGGCAGCAGCTTGTCAAGCGCGGCACGGCGACCCTTCTCGCTGTCGGCCAGGATCATCTCGCGCACGGCGGTGATGCGCGCCGCATCGAAGAACATATGTTCCGTCCGGCACAGGCCGACGCCCTCCGCACCGAAATCGCGTGCAGTCTGGCAATCGAGCGGAGTTTCCGCGTTGGCGCGCACCTTGAGGCGACGAACCTTGTCGGCCCACTCCATCAGCGTGCCGAAATCCCCGGCCAGTTCAGGTTGCACGGTCGGCACTTCGCCCGCCATGACCTCACCGGTCGCGCCGTCTATCGTCAGGACATCGCCTTCCTTCAACTCGCGCGAACCGATGCGGAGGATCTTCCTGGCATTGTCGATCGACAAGCCACCCGCACCCGATACGCAGGGGCGCCCCATGCCGCGCGCCACGACAGCGGCATGGCTGGTCATGCCGCCACGCGCGGTCAGGATGCCCTTGGCCGCGTGCATGCCGTGAATATCTTCGGGGCTGGTTTCGACGCGCACCAGGATAACCGCGTCACCCAATTCGTTGCGCCGCTCGGCGGTATCGGCATCAAACACGATGAGGCCGCTCGCCGCACCCGGCGAGGCGGGCAGACCTTTGGTCAACACATCGCGCGGCGCGTCGGGATCGAGTGTGGGATGCAGCAACTGGTCGAGCGCCGCGGGATCGACCCGCGCGACGGCCTCCTCCTGCGAAATCAAGCCTTCGGTCGCCATATCGACGGCAATTTTGAGCGCGGCCTTGGCGGTACGCTTGCCCGACCGCGTCTGGAGCATCCAAAGCTTGCCCTGCTGCACCGTGAACTCAATGTCCTGCATGTCGCGATAATGGGTTTCGAGGATTTCGAACACCCGCGCCAGTTCGGCGTAGGTTTCGGGCATCGCCTCTTCCATCGACAGCGGCTTTGCCCCTGCCCGCTCGCGCGCGGCCTTGGTGAGATATTGCGGCGTACGGATACCCGCGACCACATCCTCGCCCTGCGCGTTGATCAGATATTCGCCATAATAGGCGTTCTCGCCCGTTGCGGGATCGCGGGTGAAGGCGACGCCCGTGGCCGACGTGTCGCCCATATTGCCGAATACCATCGCTTGCACATTGACCGCCGTGCCCCAGTCACCCGGGATCGAGTTCAGGCGGCGATAGACCTTGGCGCGATCCGCCTGCCAGGACCCAAACACAGCGCTGATCGCACCCCAGAGCTGATCATGCACATCCTGCGGGAAGGGCTTGTTCCACAGCTTTGCAACAAGCGCCTTATATTCGGTGACGAGCGCCTTCCAGTCGTCGGCGCTCATTTCGGTGTCGAGCGTATAGCCCTGATCTTCCTTTGCGATTTCCAGCGCTTCCTCGAACGCGCCATGGTCGAGTTCCAGCACCACGTCCGAATACATCTGAATGAAGCGGCGATAGCTGTCCCAAGCGAAACGCTCATCGCCCGACGCAGCGGCGAGGCCGAGCACGGTTTCATCGTTGAGGCCAAGGTTCAGCACCGTATCCATCATGCCGGGCATCGAAATGCGCGCGCCCGAACGAACCGATACCAGCAGCGGGTCGGCCTTGTCACCGAACGTCTTGCCGGTCACGCTTTCGATATGGGCGATGCCGTTCGCCACTTCATCGCGCAGGCTGTCTGGATAGACGCCGCCATCCTGATAATAGCGCGTGCACATTTCGGTCGTGATGGTGAAGCCCGGCGGCACCGGCAGGCCGATCGCGGCCATGCCGTCCAGATTGGCCCCCTTGCCGCCCAGAAGATTCTTGTCGCCCTCGCCCCCGTCATTCACGCCACCGCCGAACCGATAGACATAGCGGGTCATGCTGTTCATCTGGGCCTCTTGTGTCTTCACCATGTTCCGGCTCTCCCTGCACTGATTGCCGAGTTTTGTGCGTTGCAATAATATTACCGCAATTAGCGGCTCAATGCGTGGCAGGATAGGAATATCCCACCCGCCTCATCAAAATTCTTGTCACCTTTGCAAGCTTCTTGCTTCAACCCGCAATCTTCGAAAAGTCGGCGACATTGTGCACTGCGTCACGAACCTTTGCCAGCAGGGCAAGGCGACTCGCGCGCTTGTCCGGATCGGGATCGTTGACGGTCACGCTGTCGAAGAAAGCATCGATAGGCGCGCGCAGCGTCGCGAGCGCCGTCATCGCATCCTCGAACCGCTCCTCTGCTACGGCCTGGGCGGCGCGGGGTTCGGCGGCATCGAGCGCGGCGATAAGCGCGGCTTCAGCGGGTTCGGGGGTGTAGTTTGCGCTCATGCCAGCGAAGGCCGGCACCTCAGGCGTTTGCTCTCCGCCGTTGGAGACCCCAGCCTTCGCTGGGGTGACGGATGGGGGAGATTCCTTCTTGAGGATGTTTGCTGCGCGCTTGTAGCCCGCGAGCAGGGTCGCGCCGTCATCGGTAGCAACGAAGGATTGCAGCGCCTTCACGCGCGCCAGTAGGCGGACGAGATCGTCCTCCCCGCCGAGCGCGAACACCGCATCGATCAGGTCGTGGCGGACCCCCGCTTCCTTCTGCTGGACCTTGAGGCGGTCGGCAAAGAAGTCGAGCACACTGGCAGGTGCAGTACGTGCCTGGTCAAGCGTTGAAGTGATCTCGTTATCACCTCGAATCGAAGCCCATAAGCGAGCCTCCTGCAAAAGTGCTTCCAAGGCATCAACACGATATGCTGTTGATAGGGAAGAGTTATCGAAGGCAGCCAGCACAGCCGCTTGATCCTGCCATTCCCGCAGCGCTTGGAAGCCTGTCCAAACCTCTGCCGAGGCAACGGACAATATGCTATCAAGGCTTCCTCGTAGCCTGTTTTCCAGGATCAGTCCGATAACGCTGATAGCGGCTCGACGTAGCGCAAATGGATCGCGCGAGCCGGTAGGTGATTGCCCGATTACGAAAAAGGCAATCAGCGTATCCAGCTTATCCGCCAAACTCACCGCCACCGTCACCGGCGCAGTCGGCACTTTGTCGCCCTGCCCGACCGGCTTGTAATGGTCGCTGATCGCATCGGCCACGGCATCAGGCAGCCCCTCGGCGCGTGCGTAGTAGCCGCCCATAATGCCTTGAAGTTCGGGGAACTCGCCGACCATTTCGGTGACGAGGTCGGCCTTGCACAGTTGGGCCGCCTGACGCGTCAGCGCCGGGTCGCAATTCGGCACGATCCCTTCGGTGGCCAGCCATTCGGCCAGCTTCGCAACGCGCTCCACCTTGTCCGCGACGGTGCCGAGCTTCTCGTGGAAGGTGATGCGCTCCAGCTTCTTCGCGTGGTCCTCCAGCCGAGTCCTGCGGTCCTGTTCCCAGAAGAAGCGGGCGTCCGAAAGACGCGCGGCCAGCACCTTGCGGTTGCCCGCGATGATCGCGGCCCCGCCGTCCTTCGCCTCGATATTGGCGGTGCAGATGAAGGCCGGGGCCAGATTCCCGTCCGTATCCCGCAGGACAAAATATTTCTGATTGATGCGCAGGGTCAGCTGGATGACTTCGGGCGGCACCTCCAGGAAGGCCGGGTCGAAATCGCCGAGCAACGGCACCGGCCATTCGGTGAGGCCCGCATTCTCCGCGACCAGCCCCTTGTCCTCTATGACGGTGTAGCCGTGCGCGGCGGCGGCTTCGGCGGCTTTCGCCGCGATGATCGCCTGCCGTTCCTGATGGCTGGCGATCACATGGCAGGCGCGCAGCTTCTCCACATAGTCATGCGCGCCGCCGATGGTGATTTCGCCCGGATGATGGAAGCGATGGCCAAGTGTCGCATAACCCGATCGCAGCCCTTCCATCTCGATATCGACCAGCTGGTCGCCCAATATCGCGACAATGCCCTTCAATGGCCGCACCCAGCGCAGGCTTTCGGTGGTCTGGCTTGCCGCGCCCCAGCGCATCGACTTGGGCCAGGGGAAGGCGCGGATGACAGTCGGGACCGCTTGCGCCAGCACATCGGTGGTCGCGCGGCCGGGCGTGTTCACGACAGCGAACCAGACGCCGTCCCGCTCCTCCAGCTGGTCCTGGGTCAGGCCGGTCTTGCGCAGGAAACCGTCGAGCGCCTGCGCCGGCGCGCTGGTGCGGGGACCTTTAAATTCTTCGCTGACGGCGGCCGTTTCCAGGGGCAGGCCGCGCACGATCAGGGCCAGCCTGCGCGGAGTCACGAAGCTCTCGATGGCGGACGGCTTCAACCCGGCCTTGGCCAGTTCGTCCGTGAACAGGCGCGCCAGATCGTCCGATGCCTTCAATTGCATGCGCGCGGGAATTTCCTCGCAGCGCAGTTCGAGGAGGAAGTCAGTCATACGGCGGTCCATCCTGGAAATTTTTCATTCCATTCATCCCAGTTGCCGGCGATCCACTCCATGCAACTGCCTTTGGCCATCTCTCGCACCCGGCTCATGTAGCTGGCACGCTCTTGCACCGAAATGACGCCGCGGGCTTGCAACAGATTGAACACATGGCTTGCCTTGATCGCTTGGTCATAGGCTGCGAGCGGCAACCGTGCTGCAATCGACGCCCTGCACTCGGTCTCAGCATCCTTGAACCAGCGCAGCAGCTTGTCCGTGTCGGCGACCTCGAAATTCCATTTCGACATCTGCCGCTCATTTTCCAGGAAAACGTCGCCATAGGTGACGCCGGCGTCGTTGAATTTAAGGTCGTAGACGCTATCGACACCCTGAATATACATGGCAAGCCGCTCAAGCCCGTATGTCAGCTCCCCCGCGACCGGCTTGCAGTCGAAGCCACCCATCTGCTGGAAATAGGTGAACTGCGTCACTTCCATGCCGTCGCACCACACTTCCCAGCCCAGGCCCCAGGCGCCCAGCGTCGGACTTTCCCAGTCGTCCTCGACAAAGCGGATGTCGTGAACCAGCGGATCGATGCCGATTTCCACCAGCGACCCCAGATACAGCTCCTGCAAATTTGCGGGGCTGGGCTTCATGATCACCTGATATTGGTAATAATGCTGGAGCCGGTTGGGATTTTCGCCGTAGCGGCCATCGGTCGGTCGACGGCTGGGCTGCACATAGGCTGCGTTCCAGGCGTCCGGTCCCAGGCTGCGCAGCGTGGTGGCCGGGTGGAATGTGCCCGCGCCCACTTCCATGTCATAGGGTTGCAGGATGACGCAGCCCTGCTTCCCCCAATAGGCGTGGAGGGTCAGGATCAGGTCCTGGAAGGAAAGCGCCTTGCTCGTCGCCACCGATGGTCCTTTTCGCTCGAAACTTGGCCTCGCGCCTTGGCGCATGGCAGGAAAAGGGTCAAGGGGAAGCGGCCGCAAACAGGGTTAAGGGCCTTGCCCTGCGCGCCTGCGCTGCGCATGGATGGAACATGACGATTTTTTCCACCTTGCTGCGCGTCGCAGCCGCCGCGATGCTGCTGGTCGGCGGAAACGCGCAGGCCCGTTCCGATACTGTCGCCACCCCTGCCCTCTGGCGCGTCAGCGATGCGGACACCACCATTTATTTGTTCGGCACCGTCCATGTCATGAAGCCGGACGTCGTCTGGTTCGATGGCAAGGTGAGGCGCGCCTTCGACGCATCGGACGAGCTGGTGCTTGAGATTATCGAACCGGACGATCCCCGTGCTCTGGGCACGACCATGGCCGGCATGGCGCTGGCCAAGGACGAGGTGAAGCTGTCCGATCGCCTGTCGCCGCCCGCCCGCACCGCCTATCAGGCCGCGATGGAGGCCAATGGCCTGCCTTGGCAGAGCTTTGAATTGTTCAACCCCTGGATGCCCGGCATGGCGCTGTCGGTCGCTCCCCTCGCCCGCGCAGGGTTTCGCACCGATCTTGGCGCGGAAAAGATCCTGCGCGCGGCCGCCACCGACGCAGGGAAGAGCCTCGACGCCCTCGAAACCATCGAACAGCAGATCGGCTTCTTTGCCGGGCTGCCCATGGATCAGCAGATCAGCTTTCTCAACGCCACGGTCGATGGCCTGCCCGATCTAGACAAGAGTTTCGACTCTCTGCTGCGGCACTGGAAGGCTGGAGAGCCTGAACAACTGGCGCGGGAGATGAATGAGTCGCTGGAGGCCACGCCGGAATTGGCCCGCGTGCTTCTTACCAATCGCAACGCCAACTGGGCGCAATGGATCAAGGCGCGCCTCGATCGCCCCGGCACAGTCTTCGTCGCGGTAGGCGCGGGCCACCTCGCCGGCAAGGGCAGCGTACAGGAGCAACTGGGCGCGCTCGACATCAAGGTCAGCCGGGTGAAGGATTGACAGCATGACCAGCCTTATTCTCCGGTTCCTCGCGCTCTGTTCGCTGACGCTGGCCGTCGCTTGTGACAAGGCGCCGCCTTCCCCCACGCAAGAGCAGGGCGGACCGGCGTTGTGGCAGGTGGAGCGCGGCGCGCTCAAAGGCTGGCTGTTTGGCACCATCCACGTGCTGCCAACCGGCGTGGCGTGGGACACGCCGCCGATCCGCGACGCGATGGCGAAGGCCGACAGACTGGTGCTGGAGGCCGCGGACTTGCAGGATCAGCAAAAGACGCTCGGCATTTTCGAAGATATGGGCCGCAGCCCGAACCTCCCTCCGTTGGAGCAGCGCGTTCCTGCGAAGGAAAGACCGGCGCTGCTCAAGGCGATCAGCGATGGCGGCACATCCTCCCAGCTTCTGTCGGGATATGAAAGCTGGGCCGCTGCCATGCTGCTGTCCGCCGCCAGCCAGCAGGCGCTCCACGTCAGTCAGGATAATGGCGTCGAACCCGCGCTGATCGCCGCCTTCAAAACGGCCGGGAAGCCAATCAGCGGACTGGAAACCGTCGAACGCCAGTTCCGCGCGTTCGACACGCTGCCCCCGGAGGCACAATCGAAATTGCTGGTGCAGACCGTGCACGAGGCCAAGGGCATGAAGGCGCTCTACGATCGCATCCTGACCGCCTGGCTCAAGGGCGATATGGAAGCGATCGCGAAAGAGGACCAGATCGGCGAACAGCCCGACCCGGTTGTCGAGGAAGCGATATTGACCGCACGCAACCGGGACTGGGCCGAAACCATAGAGCCGATGACCGGTCGCCCCTTTATAGCCGTGGGCGCGGGCCACCTGACCGGCAAGGACAATCTGATCGAGCTGCTGAAGGACCGAGGGTTCACGGTGACGCGGGTTCAGTAGAAGCGGAATCACAACTGCCCGCTGCTGTCACTTTCGCTGTCGGCCTGCTTTGCCATCCCGGCGACGTCCTATGCTTGCCTTTTGCCCATTTTCTGCTAATGGCGCGCCTTCCCGCGATGGTCATCCCTGGAGGCGTGGCGGGAATTTGTGCAATCAAGCTTTTGGAGACACGCAATGAGCGAGCAGCTTACGCTGTCGGCCGAGGCACGCGATCGGGCAGGCAAGGGAGCCTCCCGCGCTCTCCGCCGTGAGGGCCGCGTACCCGCCGTCATCTATGGTAACAATGAAGAACCCCAGTCCATCCATGTCGAGGAAAAGCTGCTGAGCAAGCTGCTCGGCACCGGGCACTTCTTCAATTCGGTCGTCATGGTCGAGGTGAACGGCAAGGCCGTGCGCACCCTGCCCAAGGATGTCGCTTTCCATCCCGTGACCGACCGTCCGCTGCACGCCGACTTCCTGCGCGTTTCGGAACATGCCACCGTCAACGTCAATGTGCCGGTGCGCTTCGAAAATGAAGACGCGGCGCCGGGCCTCAAGAAGGGCGGCGTGCTCAATGTCGTTCGTCATGACGTCGAACTGATCGTCGATGCCGCCAACATCCCAGAAGACGTCGTCGTCGACCTCAAGGGCTTTGAAGTGGGCGATTCGATCCACATCAGCGCGGTGACGCTGCCCAAGGGCGCGAAGACCGCGATCGACGATCGCGATTTCACCATCGCCACCATCGTCGCGCCGTCCGCGCTCAGGAGCTCGGAAGGCGACACGACCAAGGAAGACGAAGGCGAAGCAGAGGCCGAATAAGGCTTTTGCCGGCCTTTCGGCTGGAAAAGATCATCCCGCCCGCCTACCCGGCGGGCGGGATTTTTCATGGGAGCGCGGGATATGCAGATATGGGCCGGCCTCGGCAATCCGGGCACGCAATATGCGATGCACCGGCATAATGTCGGCTTCATGGCCATCGACCTGATCGCCGACATGCATCGCTTTTCCGCGCCGAAAAAGCAGTTTCAAGGCTGGGTGCAGGAAGGCCGGATCGGCAATGACAAGATCCTGCTGATGAAGCCCGCGACTTTCATGAACGAAAGCGGGCGGTCGATTGGCGAAGCGATGCGCTTCTACAAGTTGACGCCCCAGGATGTGACCGTCTTTCACGATGAACTGGATCTGGTGCCGATGAAGGTGAAGGTGAAGCGCGGCGGTGGCAATGCCGGGCATAATGGCCTGCGCTCAACCGACGCACATATCGGGAATGACTTTCGCCGCGTGCGGATCGGCATCGGCCATCCCGGACACAAGGACAAGGTGCATGGCTATGTGCTGGGCAATTACGCCAAGAGCGAGATGGACGCGCTGGCCGACATGTTGGGCGCGATTGGCGCGGAAGCGCCCTGGCTCGCTGCCGGCGACGACGCGCGTTTCATGAACGAAGTCGCATTGCGCCAGGCATGAAAACAGCGCCCGGTCGTACCGGGCGCTGCTATATGGCTATGGCCTTTAGTTTCACTTAGACGATGACGAATTCCGCGTTGGTCATCGCCAGACCAGCGGACAGATGCGCGAACAGCACTGCGGCTCCTGCGCCGCTGCCATCGGCATCGTAAAAGAGATCGCCGGTCGCGCTGTTGTAGATGATCCGGTCATTGGCATCCGCAGCCGCCGCACCGATGTGGAAGGCGTTTGCCGCCAATGTGCCGGTTGGCAACCCGCCGACTGCCGCCGACAGGATGTTGATCGTATCGTTCGCGACGCTGTAGTCCGTAATCGTGTCGACATTGGTCGGACCAAAGCCGTTGAGGAACGCAAACACATCATTACCGCCACCGCCGGTCAGACTGTCACTGCCCGATCCGCCGTTGAGGTAATCGTTATTGTTGCCGCCATTCAGGTCGTCATCACCGGCACCACCATTGAGCGTGTCATTCCCATTTCCGGCCAGAATGAAGTTGCTGAGCGAGTTACCAGTCAAATTATCATTATAGGATGATCCAAATATGTTCTCGATATTGCTCAAGGTATCTGTACCAGCACCCCCAGTATTCTGAGCCACTCCCACGCTCAAATTCACCGTAACTGCGGCACTTGAGGAACGATAATCCGCAGCGTCAATTCCATTACCGCCATCCAGGATGTCGTTGCCTACGCCGCCATCCAATATATCATCGCCACCTTCGCCCAGCAGAGTATCATCCCCCCCGCCGCCGACGAGTTTATTGCCAATAGCACTTCCGGTGATGATATTATTTAGTCCATTTCCGGTGATTAAGGAAGCTGATCCAACAGCTGTAATATTTTCAACATTTGTTCCGGCAATGGAATAGGTCACCGATGCATAAACGATATCGGTCCCGGAATTTGAGAACTCGATGACTGCATCGCTGGCGCTATCCACATAATAGGTATCATTGCCCGTGCCACCGGCCATATAATCGACGCCAGTTCCACCATCGAGCAGATCGTTACCATCTTCGCCATACAGAAAATCATTTCCTCCTTGGCCAAGGAGTGTATCGTTGCCGCTGCGCCCCCATAGCGAATTGACCTCTCCAGACCCGCTAATCGCGTCCGAACCAGTGTTGCCAATAACATTCTCGATACTGGACAGGCTTATCGCTCCTGCGCCACCGGGCGTATAATTGAAGGTTCCGTCGGCCAGATCGATCGTGGAGGTCGCTACGTTGGTACCGGAGATATCAAAAGTGTCGGACCCCGCGCCCCCTACGATTATCTCTCCATAGCTGCCGTTCCATCCGTCAAAAAGTCGGAACAGATCATCGCCAGCTTCGCCATACATCAGGTCACGGCCACTGCCACCGTCGAAGACATCATCACCATCACCGCCGATGAGAAGGTCGTCTCCAGCACCGCCGTCAAGGATGTCATTGCCAGCGCCGCCATAGAGCATATCGGAACCGGCACCTCCGAAGATGGAGTCGTTTCCGCTCATCCCATCAATACTATCATCTCCAGATTGACCGTATAAAGTATTGCCGGCCGCATTTCCCGTGATCGTATCGGCCAATTGAGTGCCGTAGACATTTTCGACCCCCGTAATCGTCCACGGGCCACCATAGAGCGGGTTATACTGCCAGGTTCCGCTGGCCAGATCGACGATCGCGCCGTAAAGATCGATCTGGCTGAGATCGAGCGTATCGACCCCGGTACCGCCATTCATATTGTCGCCAAATTCTGCAACGCCGCCGATCTGGCGCTGGATGAACCAGTCGTTCCCCGCTTCGCCATAGACGCTATCGGTTACGAAACCGCCATAGATGATGTCGTTACCATTGCCGCCATAGATGACATCGGTGCCGCCCGCGCCGTCCAGGATATCGTCACCGTCACCACCATAGAGCGTATCGTCGCCCTCGCCTCCGGCCAGATAGTCGTTTCCAGCATTGCCGTAGAGCGTGTCATTGCCGTCATTGCCATAGAGGCTGTCATCCCCTCCATTGCCGCGCAGCACGTTGTCGATGCTGTTGCCGCTGATGACGTCATTGCCCGACCCGCCATTGGCATTTTCGATCATCGATGCGGTATTGCCCTGATAGAGCATCGCATTGAAGATATTGCCGCGCGCATAGACGCTGCTGCCATTATTGCCGAGATAGGCAAGCTGCGCCTGGCTGAAGACGGAATAACCACCGGGATTGAGGTCCAGCGTCAGGTTGCTGGAGTAATTGGACAGGTCATAGGTATCGACTCCGCCGCCGTCCCAGATGGTCGCGAAGATGCGATTGCCACCCGGATCGATCGCGACTTGCCCGTTGATATAGGTTTCACCGGTTGTCGGATTCCACGAATAGGTGGTGTTGCCCGAGTTCACCGTGAAGTCAGCGCCATACATCGCCTGCAAGGCCGCAATGTCGAGCATCATATAGGTTTGGGGCGCCCCCCACTGCTCGTAGGAGTAGCCGCTCAAAGGCGCGCCGACGTAGCTGCGATAGGTCATGACCGTGAATTCGATCGAATCCCAGGCGGTTGGCAATGGGCCATAGGCGCCGCCCGTCTGACCATGCGCCAAGCCCAGCGAGTGGCCCAGTTCATGGAACATGGTGTGCCAGGCATAGTTGCCGGCGACGGGCGTCTTGTAGGAATAGATCGTCCCATCATAGCCATTGCCGAAGAATGTATCCCCGCCATAGATGCTGCTGCTGGGATAATAGGCATAGGCCGTGCCCGGATCGCTGGAATTTGCGCCGCGGATCGTCGCGATCGACGAGCCTGCTCCATCGTAGGACAGGCTCAATCCCGTGAAGGACTCTACGCCGAAAGCGGTAGCCGCGCTTGTTTGGGTATAGGCGACTGAATTGAGAGCCGTGTGAAAGGCTACCATCTGCATAGCAGTGAATTGAGAGAAACCCTCATTTTGCGCGCTGACGCCGTCGCCATCCGAATCCGAAAAATAGCCAGACTGATAATCCGCCGCAGAATCCGTGTCGCTATAATAGACGGTTTGCGAGGTGTCCCATTTGATCCCGCTCAAAATACCGTCAATCAACTGATTGCCGGTCGCAGCCTGCGCCAGCGTGGTATTGCCATTCCCATTGAATTGCGGATCGCCCAGACTGCCTGGCTGCCCGACAGGATCGCCAGGGTCTTCCATGACATCCTGGGGATACAGCAGCAGAATATCGCTGCGGACGGCTTCGTTGCCCATTATCGACCAAAGGTCGGCGGTGCTGCTGATGGAATAGGAAGTAGGCAAAACAGACGCGCTATTGTCGTCTTCGTTAAAGATGATCTTGGCCGGCCCGGCCCCCGAGAGCTTGAGCATACATCCTCCTGCAATGTGAGTTGGATGACACGTTCACTGTGCCCGTTGGCGACCCCTTACCAAGCCGATATAATCTTTATTTCATTTTATTGCCAAACATTAGTTTTTGATGATTTTTCATTATGATAGCATGTAGTAAAAACCAAGATATTGAAATGTTTTGACTTATTTTCTACTTGATTGTCAATTAAAGTTTCACAATATTTCAATTGGTTAGCGTTTGATTGTCAGGGCGATGGCCATAGTTGCCATGAGCAAGATTTTTCCTAGGGCTTTTCCGTCTATCGGCGCGGTGAACCCAGCACTGAGTCGAGCCTCTTTTCCGCGTCGCTAGCCAGCGGATGATCAGGATAGCGGGAGATGAACAGCTGGTAGGCGGTAACTGTGTTTCGCTTCACTGCTTCTACATATTGATCGCGGATCGCCTTTTCGGCATCGCCCGGCGGCGGCATCACGCCGCCTGTTCCCGGGGGTGCATGCGGCATGGTGGCAGGGACGGCATCATCGGTTGAGGCGGAACTGGCGGCATTGCCCGCACAACCGCTCACCGCGACAAGGATCATCAAGACCGGATTGGCACTATGGACAAACATGGCGCGTCCCTCTCCACTTGATCATATCAGCGCAGATGCGCGCATATCGACCCAAGCAGCCCGCAGTCTTTATTCGCGGAATGCCGTTTCGCTCAAGCGCGTCAGCGGTGTCAAAATATAGGCCAGCACGGTTCGCTTGTCGCCCAGAAGATTGACTTCGGCACCCATGCCGGGGCCGATCGGCAGCCGGCGCCCGGCGTCATCCGTGATGGCGTTGGCTGTAGTGCGAACCCTGACCAGATAATGGCTTTCCCCGGTTCGTTCGTTGAGCACCGCGTCGGGCGACACAGCGACCACCTTGCCCTTCATCGATCCGTAGACGGCGCTGTCATAAGCAGAAATTTGGACCTTGGCCTGCTGACCCAGCTTGACCGATGCGATATCCTTTGCCGCCACAGCGGCTTCGATCAGCAAAGTGTCGTTAATCGCCACCATTTCGAGCAGCGGATCTCCGGGGCGGACGCTGCCGCCCACTGTCGTGACGAACACCCGATTGATCCGGCCATCCAGCGGCGCGCGAACCACCGTCCGCCGCAGCTTATATTCATAAGCTGGCATTGTCGCCTGGCGTACGGACAGGTCAGCGCGCGCCGCCGTCAACTCGTCTGCCGCGCGCGTCAGCCAGTCGCGCCTTTGCTGCTGCGCGCTTGCCTGCGCCTCCGCCAATACCGATCGTGCCCGGGCAAGGGCCGCCGCTGCCCCCGCCGCCTCGCTCGTCGATACGGCATAGCTGCTTTCGGCCTGCAACAATGATCGGCGTGGTTCAATGCCCTCCCGGACCAGAGGTCGAACGAGATTGAGGTCGGCTTGGGCCGCATCGCGCGCCGCAATCCGCGCTTGCTCGGCCGCGCTCGCCTCCGCGATCGCGCGCCGGGCCTGATCGACCCTGGCCGACGCGACATTCGATATGCTGGCCAGTTCGGCCATTCGCGACCGATAAAGCCCCTGCTCGACCGCGATCTGGGCTGCCATCATCGCGTTGCGGGACTGGGGAAATTTCGGTGTCTGCCCCGTTATCTCCGCTGTCAGCCGGACGATCTTGAAATTGAGAGCATCGCTGCTGGCAAGATTGCCTTCCAATTCTGCGCCTGGCTGGACCGGGCTGAGACGGACGAGCGGCGTTCCTTGCCTCACATCCTGCCCCACCTTGACCATGATCTGCTCGACAACGCCGCCTTCCAGGTTGGACACAACCTGCAATTGCGAGCTGGGAATGACACGGCCGTTGGCGCGAACCGTGCGATCGATTTCGGTCAAGGCGGCCCAGCCTATGGCGACGAGCACGAACGCCAGGATGATCCACA
This sequence comes from Sphingobium sp. UBA5915, assembly GCF_002431195.1. NCBI lineage: Bacteria > Pseudomonadati > Pseudomonadota > Alphaproteobacteria > Sphingomonadales > Sphingobiaceae > Sphingobium > Sphingobium sp. UBA5915. The sequence goes on from NZ_DJDV01000057.1 coordinate 48,989, forward strand.
GGATGATGTTCGCCGGAACCTTTGGCTTTATGGTCATGGGATGGCGGAAGCCAATCTGCGCGGTCATGCTGCTTTCCCCCGCGCCAGGCGCTGCAGCATTGCATCGCGGGGGCCGTCCGCCACAACCTTGCCACCATCCAATATGACTATGCGGTCCACCAGAGCGAGGAGCGAGGTGCGATGGGTGATCAGGATCATGGTCTTGCCGGCGATTTCCGGTTTCAGCCGGGCGATCAAATCCGATTCTGTCTGTGCATCCATCGCACTGCTGGGTTCATCGAAGATCAGCACCGGCGGGCTGCCCGCAAGCGCGCGCGCTATGGCGATTGACTGACGCTGCCCACCTGAAAGGCCATCGCCTCTGTCCGCCAGGCGCAGGTCATAGCCATTGGCGATCTGCCCCATGAAACGGTGCGTCCCGCTGATTTCTGCGGCGCGAATCATTTCGTCCTGATCGACGACGGCCCTATCGAGGCAGATATTCTGCCGGACGGATCCGGCAATCAGGACATTGTCCTGCATCGCCGATCCTATCAATGCGCGAAGCTGCGCCGGCGCATATTGGCGCACGTCGATCCCGTCGATCATCACCACGCCCTCTTCCGGCTCATACAGCCCGAGCATCAACCGCGCGAGCGTTGACTTGCCGGAACCGACGCGGCCCAGAAAGCCGACGCGCTCGCCGGGTTTGATGGCCAAGTTGACGCCATCGAGCGCGCGTTCAGGCGCGCCTGGATAGCGAAACCCGACATTGCGCAGCTCAATGGCCCCCTCCAGCCGGGCTGGGTGCAGCGCATCGCCCGTTGGCCCTTCCGTCGGCGTATCCATCAGCGCGCTGATTTGCCGGTAGGCCACACGCGTCGCGGATAGGCGCGAGAGCAGGGTGGCGATCTGCGCTAAAGGCGCCAGGGCCCGCCCGCACAGGATGGAACAAGCCAGCAGCGCACCTGTCGTGATCGTGTTGCTGCGCAACAGGCCCACGCCTACGATGATGATGCCGCAATAGGCGATGGTCGAGGCGCTGTTCGCGACTGTCATGGGAACAGCGGCGGCAAGGCGCTGGCCCAGCGAACTTTCCGAGTGGCTGACGAGGGCAGCCTGCCAGCGACGGCTGAGCATGGGGCCAGCGCCGATCGCCTTGACGGTTTCAAGGCTGCCGATCGCTTCCACCAGCACGGACTGCTTGACAAGGCCATCCCCCAGGCTGCGCGAGGACAAGCGATCAAGCGACGGCGTGGCCAGCAGTCCGGCGCCGATGACCACGGGGATCATCGCCAGCGGCAGCACAACCAGGATGCCCCCCAGCATCGCGATCACCGCCAGTGTCACAATGATGAACGGCACGTCGATGATCGCCGTCAACGTCACCGACGCGAAGAAGTCGCGGAGCGTTTCTAGCTCGCGCATCAGTCCTGTCAGCGTGCCGGTGGACCCACGCTTCTGGTCCAGACGCAGCGCCAGCAGATGCGCGAACAGCGTTTCGCCCACATCATGGTCGATATTGGCGCCGGCGATATCGACGAAATAGACGCGCAGCAATCGCAAGACGAAGTCAAAAATGATGACGAAGATGAGCCCGATGCTCAGCCCGATCAGCGAAGACGACCCTTCGTTCGGCACGATACGGTCATACACCGTCATCGTGAAAAGCGAGGAGACAAGCGCGAAAATATTGATAAGCGCGGCTGCGACCGCGACCTTCATATAGGTTGCGCGATTGCGTAGCATCGGCTCCACCAGCCAGGGAGCGAAACGCGGCTTGTGGTCCACGAGCAAGCGATCTTCCCTCATGGCATCTGCCTTCCGTCGGTGTGCTCGGTGGCCGGGTCCACCTGAATATGCAGTTCGTCCAGCAAGGCGCCCGCCTTGGCGAGGAGCACGAACCGGGACAGATCCCGTTCCGCCAGCGTCTGGACATAGGTGGCGATCGAATAGAAATAATTATCTTCGGACGTGACGAGGTCGAATAGGGTGCCGCCGGACGTTTCGAAACGCGCCGCATAGACGTCGCGGTTATTCCGACTGGCCAGATAAGCGGCCTCGGCTGCCGCAAGCTGAGCCTCCAGCCCCTTCACATCGCTCCATGCCATTTGCGCGTCACGCAGCGCCTCTTGCCGGACACGCAGCGCGTAGGCATCGGCCGCGTCCGCCCGAGCTATGGCCTGATCAGCGCGCGCATTGAAGCCCGCACCGATCTGCGCCCGCATGATCACGCGGCCTCGCACGTCATAGTCGCCGGAATTTTCGAAAACGCCGTAGCGGCCTGCATCGACCCCGGCGGCAATGGTGGGCAGCCGTTCCGACCGCGCGGCGCGCGCATCCTGCCGCGCCGCCCGCGCTTCAGCTTCAGCCTTCTGCACGACCGGCGCGCGCAGAGCCATGGCCTCCACGACATCCTGACCGAGCCGGTCGGCCAAAGACAATGGCACGCGATAGACATTCGCTGGCGCATCGTGGCCAGAAAGAGCGCGATATTGCGCCTCGGCGCTGGCCCGGTCGCGGCGAAACATCGCCAGCCTCGTGCGGACATTGGCGATGGCGCTGTCAATGCGCGGAAGGTCACCGGTTGCTGAAAACCCTTGCGTGATTCGGCGTTCAACCGCGGACCGAAGGTCTGCCTGACGCATGCCATAGTCGATGGCAGCTTGCTCCATGAGGCGCTGAGCGAGAATGCTGTACCAAGCCGTGACGAGCCGCAGCGCCACATCAGCCCCTGAAGCGAAGGTAGCGGCGCGCGCTGCGCTGACCCGCGCATTACCGGCATTGATCCGGCTCGACGTCGCGCCGAAATCCAGTAATCGCTGACGCACAGACGCGGTCGCGTCGGTACGCCCCTCGGGCCTTGATCGCTCAATGATGTTACCGGGATCGTTCGAGAAGTTCCGTGCAAACGAGCGATTGGCATCGACCGTCAGGTCAAGCGAAGGGAATAGCGCGGCGCGCGATTGCATGCGCGCGGCTTCAGCCTCCCGCTCTCCGGCACGGGCTTCCTGGATCAGCATATTGGTCTGAACGGCAGCTTCGACCTCGCTGCGGAACAACGCTATTGGGCCGACCTGTTGCGACATTTGCAGCAAGGGGTCGGATTGCACAGGCTGCGAAAAAGGCTCAGGATTGGGCGGCAGAAGCAGGCTTTTGTCGGCAATCTCGGTCGCACTGACGGCAGGCGCGATCAGAAGGGCGAGCGTCGCGGCAACCCGCTGCGCCCAACCGGCATGGAAGGCCGGCCTTCCCCAAGGCCGAAACTCTCTAAACAAAATGTCTGGCACCCCAAAGCCGCACACATTTTCGCCCGCGCAGAATCCGTTGGCGACAACGTATCCCGCATGAGTGCGACCAAGGCGATTATGCCCTAGACTAGAGTGCCGCGCAATGCGGGTTTCCAGCGTGAACAGCCTTTGTCATCAACAGGGGAGCCGGCCGACATCGGGCCAATGGTGCGGGTGGTCGGAATCGAACCGACACTCCTTTCGGAACCGGATTTTGAGTCCGGCGCGTCTACCAGTTTCACCACACCCGCATCGTCACTGCGCAGCGGTCGTCACACCTGCTGCTATGTGCTCAGCGCCGTGGGGTACTTCAGAAGGTTCCCAGCGACGCCGGTCCGCCAGATGGCAAAATCTGCTCTCTGCGTCCAGCCGAAAAAGGACTTGGCGAGGGGCGATGTGAACAAAAGAAGTCGATATGCCTTGTCCCATGGGTCGGCAACGGCCGGCAACGAGACATGATGCTCAGGCCACACCTTGGCCGGGGAAAGGGTTTGCAGCGAATAGCTGCGCGAGGTGGGCTGCATTGCCGGCCACCATCTGCGCGGTTTTGGCGACAGGCTCGGGGGTCTTGTCGAGATCCTGGAAATCTTTCGATCCCATGGCTTCTCCCACCCAATAACAGGCGCCCACGGCTGGAATCGTCCAGCCCACGTCATTGAGCGCCTGAAAAATCTGCGCCGAGGCGAAATGGGCGCCATCTTCATTCCCCACAATCGCTGCGACAGCGACCTTGGAATAGCTGGGCATCCGCCCCTGATCATCGGTTTCCGACAGAAACGCATCCATTCTTTCCATCGCCCGCTTGGCGACACTGCTCGCCTGGCCCATCCAGATGGGCGTGCCGAAAATAAGGATGTCGGCTGCCAATATTCTTTCCCGGATCGCCGGCCATTCATCGCCATCGCCTTCATCCGATGTCACGCCGGCCGGAACATTGTGCGCTGCCAGGCGGATCGTATCCGCGACCTCGACGCCCAGAGCGCTGAATTCGCGCGCCAGGACGGCAATCATCGCATCCGTCGAGCTTGGCGTCGAATCATCCCGCTTGAGCGTGCAGTTGAGGGGCTGGGCTTTAAGCATCTCATTCTCCTGTCTTCTGGCTCCAAGCGCAGCGCGACCGGCTAAGTTCCGGGGCAACCAAAGCCCGCCGCCAGGCGTAATGTTGCGACGGACGCCTTCGGGCGATACCCTGCTTGCGTAACGATCCGCGCCCGGTATAAAGGCGCCATCGTGCAGACATGACAAACACCAACCGGAGAAGGATCATCCTTTGACCGAACCGTCTGCCACGTTCCTGCTATTCGGTGCCACCGGCGACCTCGCCCGGCGCATGATTTTTCCATCGCTCTACAATCTTCTGGCCGATGGGCTGTTGCCCGATGATTTCATGATCGTGGCCTCGGGCCGATCGGAAATGTCGGATGACGCATTTCAAAAGGATGTCTGCGCGGCATTGCGGCAGTTCCTGCCCAAGGATCGTTATGACGACGATGTCGCCGCCCATTTACGTGAAATGATCTGCTACCAGCCGGTGGATGCGGCGAAGCCTGAGCAATTCGCGGCGCTAGCGCAGAGGATCGACGGCAGGCTGGAGCGCGGCCTGTCAATCTATCTTTCGACGCCCCCAGCGCTTTTTGCGCCCACGGCGCAAGGCCTGGCCGACGCCGGCCTGATCGCCGCCAATACGCGAATCGCCATGGAAAAGCCCATCGGCAAGGATCTGGCATCCTCCAAACAGGTGAATGACGGCATTGGCGCCCTGTTCGTCGAAGAGCAGATTTTTCGCGTCGATCATTATCTGGGCAAGGAAACGGTCCAGAACTTGCTGGCGCTGCGCTTTGGGAATGTCATGTTCGAGCCGCTCTGGAATACCGGGGCGATAGATCATGTTCAGATCACCGTTGGGGAAACCGTCGGCCTGGAGGGTCGCGTCTCCTATTATGACGGGGTCGGAGCGCTGCGCGACATGGTGCAGAACCATATCCTCCAGATCCTGTCGATCATCACGATGGAGCCGCCGGCGCGCATGGATCCGACGGCAGTGCGCGATGAAAAGGTAAAGGCGCTGCGGTCGCTGCGGCCGATGACGGCGGAAACGGTCAAGACCCATAGCGTGCGCGGCCAATATACGCCGGGTGCAGTGCAGGGGGAAATTGTCACTGGCTATGCCGACGAACTGGGTCAGCCGTCCGACACGGAAACCTTCGTCGCGCTCAAGGCCTACATCGACAATTGGCGTTGGCAGGGTGTCCCCTTTTACCTGCGCACGGGAAAGCGGATGCCCGCGCGCCAGTCGGAAATTTTGATCCAGTTCAAGCCAGTGCGTCATTCCATCTTCTGGCGCGCCGGGCACGGCACGGGTCTTGAGCCCAACACGCTTATCATCCGGTTGCAGCCCGAGGAATATATCCGCCTGCTGATCATGAGCAAAAGGCCGGGGCTGGAGCGGCAGGTCCATCTGGAGGAAGTGACGCTCGACGTATCCCTCACCGCAGCCTTCGCCGGGCAGCGACGTCGCATCGCCTATGAACGGCTGATCCTGGACCTGCTGGCAGGCGACCAGACGCTGTTCGTCCGCCGCGACGAGGTGGAAGCGCAATGGACCTGGATCGACAGCATCATCGATGGCTGGAAAGAGGCGAATATGAAGGTCGCCCCCTATAGTTCGGGGAACTGGGGTCCGTCCTCGGCCATTGCCCTGATCGAACGCGACGGAGCAAGCTGGCATGACTGATCTTCACCCCACAATCGCCAAGGTGACGGAGCGCATCGTCAAACGCAGCGCACAAAGCCGTCGCAAATATCTCGACCTCATCGAACGGGGCCGCGACGCCGGCACCAATCGCGACCAGCTGTCCTGCGGCAATCTGGCCCATGGTTTTGCCGCCAGTGGCGAGGACAAGCCCGTGATCCGCACCGGCAGCGCCATGAATATCGGCATCGTCACCGCCTATAATGACATGCTGTCGGCGCATCAGCCCTATGGCCGCTACCCCGAGCAGATCAAGATCGCCGCCCGCGAGGTAGGAGCGACGGCGCAGGTGGCCGGTGGCGTGCCCGCCATGTGCGATGGCGTGACCCAAGGCCAGGCAGGCATGGACCTTTCCCTGTTCAGCCGTGACACGATCGCGCTCGGCACCGCTGTTGCCCTGTCCCATGCAATGTTCGAGGGCGCGCTGCTGCTTGGCATCTGCGACAAGATCGTGCCGGGCTTGTTGATCGGCGCTTTGCGCTTCGGTCATCTGCCGACCATCCTGATCCCAGCCGGGCCGATGCCATCGGGCCTCGCCAACAAGGAAAAGGTCCGGATCCGCCAGCTTTATGCGGAAGGGAAAGTTGGGCGCGACGAACTGCTCGAGTCGGAAAGCGCCTCTTACCACGGCGCAGGCACCTGTACCTTCTACGGCACCGCCAACAGCAATCAGATGATGATGGAGATGATGGGCCTGCACATGCCCGCAGCGTCCTTCGTCAATCCGGGCACTAAGTTGCGCGCCGAACTCACCCGCGCGGCAACGCATCGGATCGCGCAGATTGGGTGGGATGGTGATGATTACCGCCCGCTTGGGCACTGCATTGATGAAAAAGCGATCGTCAACGCGATCATTGGCCTGATGGCCACAGGCGGATCGACGAACCATGCGATTCATCTGCCCGCGATTGCCCGATCGGCTGGCATTCACATCGACTGGACCGACTTTGCCGACATTTCCAATGCAGTGCCGCTACTGGCCCGCGTCTATCCCAACGGATCGGGCGACGTGAACCATTTTCATGCAGCCGGTGGCATCAGCTTTGTCATCCGGGAATTGCTGGATGCCGGGTTGCTCCATCGGGATATCATGACCGTTGCGCGCCAGGATATGACCGACTATGGCAAGGAACCAGCGCTGGAGAATGAAGCGCTGACGTGGAAGGACGTACCTTCGTCCCGCGATGAGGCCATGCTGCGACCGGTGTCCAATCCGTTCCAGGCCGATGGCGGCATGAGGCTTTTGCAGGGCAATCTTGGCCGGTGCGTCATGAAGACGAGCGCGGTCGATCGCGAACGCTGGACGATCGAGGCTCCAGCCGCCATTTTCCATGATCAGGATGACGTGCTGCGCGCGTTCAAGGCAGGCGAGCTTGAGCGCGACGTCGTGGTCGTCGTCCGCTTCCAGGGGCCGCGTGCCAATGGCATGCCCGAATTGCACAAACTGACCCCGGCGCTCGGCGTATTGCAGGATCGCGGCTTCAAGGTCGCGCTATTGACCGACGGCCGCATGTCCGGTGCGTCCGGCAAGGTGCCCGCCGCCATTCACCTGTCGCCAGAGGCGCTTGGCGGTGGGCCCATCGGCAAGCTCCGCGATGGAGATATGGTCCGCGTCTGCGCGCAAAGCGGCTCGGTCGAGGCGTTGGTTGACCAGGCCGAATGGGACCGCCGGGACCATCCCGAAGCCCCGCCCCCGCCCTATGATACGGGTCGCGAACTGTTCGCGCTGTTCCGTCATCATAGCGACCTTGCCGAACAGGGCGCGTCGCCAATCCTGGCGGCGATGGACAGCGAAGTTTGATTTGATCCCGTTCGCGCCGAACCTGTCGACGCCCTTCTCCCTTTGAAGAGAAGTGCGGCCTTTCGACGGGACCCGGGCGAACGGAGGGAGAGTGACATGACCGACATCATCGCCGCCGATATCGGCGGCACCAATGCCCGCTTCGCCCGCGCCGCTCTTGATGAAAAGGGTGTGCCAACGCTCGGCACCGTACGCAAGTATAAGGTGGAGGATTATCCCAGCCTCACCGCTTGCTGGGCGGCCTTCGCCGCTGATGAGAAAAAGGATGGCGCTGGGGACCTGCCCGACGCGGCCTCCATCGCTTTTGCGACCGCAATCGGGCGGGACGTCATCAAGCTGACCAACAGCAACTGGATGATCCGGGCCGATACGCTGGCTGCTGACATCGGTGTGCGCACGGTTAGGCTGGTCAATGATTTCGAGGCGGTGGCCTTTGCGGTGTCGCGGCTGCCCCAGGAAAATCTTCCGCTGCTGTTCGGAGAGGACAAGCCTTTCCCCTTTGATGGCGGCGTGACCGTCATGGGGCCGGGCACAGGTCTGGGCGTGGCCATGATCGCGTTCGACAACGGCCATCCGCATGTCGTTGCGACCGAGGGCGGGCACCTCGACTTCGCGCCGCTGGATCATATGGAAGAGCGCATCCTGTCCTACCTGCGGGACAAATTCCTGCGCGTGTCCACCGAGCGAATGGTATCGGGGCCAGGCCTCAACAATATCTACAAGGCAATGGCGACGATCGGACATGAGCGCGTGGTGCTGATGGAAGATCCCGAATTATGGCAGGCAGCGCTCGACGGGACGGATGATTTCGCCCGGCGGGCGCTGGAGCGTTTCTGCCTTTGCTATGGATCAGTCGCGGGCGATCTGGCCTTGGCGCATGGGCCGCACAGCGTCGTGCTGGCTGGCGGCCTCACCCAACGGATGCGCGATTTTCTGCCGCAGAGCGGTTTCCATACGCGGTTCAAGGCCAAGGGCCGGTTCGAGAGCCTGATGGCGACCGTGCCGATCCGCTGCGCCATTCATGACGAAATCGGGCTATTCGGCGCTGCCGCGGCCTTCAGGGAGAAATAAGAATGAGCAAGCTGACGGTCGAACAGGTGATGGGGCTTGCCCCGGTTATTCCGGTGCTGGTGGTCGAGCGCGTAGAGGATGCGTTGCCGATCGCGCAGGCGCTGGTGAAGGGCGGCCTTCCCGCCCTGGAAGTCACTCTGCGCACACCCGCAGCGCTGGACGTGATCCGCGAAATGTCACAGGTCGAAGGCGCGGTCGTGGGCGCAGGCACCGTGCTCAACGCAGCGCAACTCGACGCTGCGATGGAAGCGGGCGCGCGCTTCATCGTTAGCCCCGGCCTGACCGAACCGCTGGGCAAAGCGGCCATCGCCGCGGACGTGCCTTTCCTGCCGGGAACCGCCACGGCGGGGGACGTCATGCGCGGCATGGACATGGGCCTGTCCCGCTTCAAATTCTTTCCGGCCGAAACGTCGGGCGGACTGCCTGCGCTCAAGGCCCTGGCCGCACCGCTCCACGCCGCCCGTTTTTGCCCGACCGGCGGCATCACGGCGCAAAGTGCGCCGGAATGGCTGGCACAGCCCTTCATCACATGCGTCGGCGGCAGCTGGGTCGTGCCCAAGGGACCGGTCGATGCGCAAAAGATCGAGGCGCTGGCGCGAGAGGCAGCGGCGTTGCAGCGCTGAGGCGGTTGCCACGGCGCGCGGCCCGTCTTAAATGCGAGGGATGACACCCCGACGCCTGCTCGCCGCCCTTGCCCTGATGCTGTCGGGTTGCGCCAGCGCGCCGCAAAATTATCCCTCGCTTGCCAAAAGGCCGATCGAAAGCGCGCCTGTAGCCGACGTTGCGCCGCCCCCAGCGCCGCAGCCCGCCGACGCGGCTTTATCCGCGCAAATCGCCCGCTACGCCGAACAAGCCGACAAAGGAGCATCCGCGTTCGATGCGGCCTATGCCAAGGCTGACCGACTGGTCGGCGCCGCACGTACTGCCGGCGTGTCGAGCGATGCCTGGGTCAGCGCCCAGGTCGCAATCAGCGCATTGGAATCCGCCCGAAACGACAGCGTATCCGCGCTTGCAAGCCTCGACACCCTTTATGTCCAGCGCAGCAATGATGTGGCCGACGGACAAGCCGCAGGCGGCGTGCAGGATATTGACGCTGCCCGCAGCGCTGCGCTGGCGTTGGTCGATCAGCAGAATGACCGGATCGACGCGCTGAAGGCCCGTCTCCCCCAGCCCTGACCCGTCACCCATAGCTCGCCTTGACAGAGCCTTTGTGGGCTTTGCCATTATGGACATAATGATCGACGCCTTCGCGCATGTCGATCAGTGCTTCATCACTGAGATCACGCATATATTTGGCCGGACGACCCGCCCATAATTGCCGGTGTGCCACCGTCTTGCCCGATGTCAGCATGGCGCCCGCCGCCAGCATGGCGTCGCTTTCCACTGTGCAGCCGCTCATGACGATCGCGCCCAGCCCGACAAAGGCGCGGTCCTCCAGCACGCAACCATGCACCATCGCCATATGGCCGATCAGCACATCGTCACCGATAATCGTGGGCCATCCATCAAGCGGTCGGCCGTCAGCGCGGTCACCGGGACTGTCGCAGTGAACGACCGTTCCATCCTGGATGTTGGTCCGTGCGCCGATCCGGATGCGGTTCACGTCGGCTCGCAGGACGCAATTATACCAGATGCTGGCATCCTCGCCGATTTCTACGTCTCCGATGATCCGGCAGCCGGGCGCGATGAAGGCGCTTGGATGAATGACAGGCGTCCTGCCGTTGAAAGGAATGATGCTTGTTTCAGGATGGGCCGTCATGCCGGATGCTCCAATGTGTAAGTAATATGCCGGCGCAGGGGATGGCCGGGTGGCAGATCGGGATGGTCGAAATCCATGTTCGGTTGCCGCTGCATTCCCAGCGCCGTCATCAGACCCCGGGACGCGCTGTTGCCGGGAACCGTATAGGCAATCAGCCGGCCGTCGAGCGGACGATGCTGGCGGCACCATTGCACAGTTGCGGCTGCGGCTTCCTTGGCATAGCCCTTGCCCCAATGCGACGAGGCCAGCCGCCACCCCAGTTCCAGGGCGCCATGGATGGGCGTTCCGAGATGCCGCCCGCGCCGCGGCCCGCAAAATCCGATGATCGCCCCTTCGGCCTTGTCTTCCATGATCCAGAAACAGTGGCCGTGCTCAGCCTGGCTCTGCTGCATAGCCGCGCAAAGACGGTCATAATATTCAGCCGGCTGCCGGCCGCCGAGCCAGCGCGTGACCTCATCCGTATCCAGCGATCGCCTGAAAGGTTCAGCGTCGCCCGACCGCCATGCGCGCAACCATAGCCTGTCCGTTTCCAGACAAAATTCAGCCATGCAGCAACCGCGCGGCGTGGAGCGCGTGGTAGGTCAGCACGCCCGAACAGCCCGCCCGCTTGAACGCCATCAGCGTTTCAAGGATCAGCGCGTCGCGATCGCCCGCGCCTGCCGCGGCAGCATGTTCGATCATCGCATATTCGCCCGACACCTGATAAGCGAAGACCGGGACGGCGAACCGGTCGCGCACGCGCGCGACGATGTCGAGATAGGGCAGGCCCGGCTTCACGATGACGCTGTCCGCGCCTTCAGCCAGGTCGAGCGCCACTTCGCGCAGCGCTTCTTCGCCATTGGCGGGGTCCATCTGATAGTTTTTCTTGTCGCCTTTGAGCAAGCCGCGCGACCCTACCGCGTCGCGGAAAGGACCGTAAAAGGCGCTCGCATATTTGGCGGCATAGGCCATGATCTGGACATTGGCGTGGCCGGTTTCCTCCAGCGCCTCGCGGATCGCACCGACACGGCCGTCCATCATGTCGCTGGGCGCGATGATGTCCGCGCCCGCTGCCGCCTGGTTCAGCGACTGGCCGATCAGCACGTCCACCGTCGCGTCATTGACGACATAGCCGGTGGGGTCGAGCAGGCCGTCCTGCCCATGGACGGTATAGGGATCGAGCGCGACGTCGGTCAGAACGCCGATATCGGGAACGGCATCCTTGATGGCGCGAATCGCGCGGCACATGAGATTGTCGGGATTGAGCGCTTCGGCGCCATCGTCGCTGCGCCGGTCCGCCTGGGTATTGGGGAAAAGGGCGAGGCATGGAATGCCGGCGTCGTGGGCTTCGCGCGCGCGGGCCACGATGCCATCGACGGACCAGCGCGACACGCCGGGCAGCGCGCCGATCGGCTGTTCCGCCCCCTCTCCATCAGTGACGAACAAGGGCCAGATGAAGTCGCTGGGAGACAGGCGGTTTTCCGCGTGCATGGCGCGGCTCCACGCCGATGCGCGAGTGCGGCGCAGGCGCAGCGCGGGATAGGGAGCATAGGTCATGGATCGGGTGTAGGCGCGGCCGCAGGGTCGATCAAGCATGGCCGCGTCGCTTGCACTTGAAGCACGCGAGGGGGGCGCTATCGATAGGTCCATGACCGCCAAATCCGCCTTTCCCAACCGCCGCCGATCCCGCTGGATCACGATCCCGCTGCGTGTCATCGCGGGTTTCGTTCTGCTGTCGCTGCTGCTGGTGACGCTGTACCGCTTCGTGCCGCCGCCGGTCACGATGACGATGCTGCTCGACCCCAAGGGCATCACGAAGGACTGGACCAGCCTGAAGGATATTGACCCCGACATGGCGCGCGCTGCAATCGCGGCCGAGGATGGCAAATTCTGTAGCCATCACGGGTTCGATGTGGACGCCATCGCCAAGGCGGCGATGCACAATGCCAGTGGCGGGCGCATCCGGGGCGGATCGACGATCAGCCAGCAAACGGCGAAAAACGTGTTCCTGTGGCAAGGGGGCGGGTTCGTCCGCAAGGGGCTGGAAGCCTGGTTCACGGTGTTGATCGAGGCGATCTGGGGCAAGCGGCGGATCATGGAAGTCTATTTGAACGTCGCGGAGACCGGCATCGGCACCTATGGCGTGCAGGCCGGCGCGATCCGCTATTTCCGCCATGGCGCGGACCGGCTGAGCCGGGCGGAGGCGGCGCGGATCGCCGCGGTCCTGCCGCTGCCCAAGAAACGCGCCGCGGTGGCGCCGAGCGGCTTTACGCGGCGCTATGGAAATACGATTGCGACACGCATCGGCGTGGTGCAGCGCGATGGGCTGGACCGCTGTGTGAAATAGCCGACCCGGACTGTCGAAGTTCACAGTGTCGTCGGGCTTTTTCGGCCCGAAGCGACCAGTAAGCGACCACGAAGCGACCACAAGGCGACACCGAAGCGACAGGTGAGCGGAAGGCGCGGCAGCGCTGTGCGCTGGCGGTCGATCGGGGGCATGGGACGTGGCGGCCTGTTCCATCCAGCAGGATAAACCGCGAAATTTCCAACATTTCCAGCGAAATAGGAAAGCTGGAGCGCAGCCCGCAATGGGCCATGTCGCGCACCCAAAGAAAAAGGGCGGGGATCGCGCCCCGCCCTTTCCTTTTACCTGCGTCGGTCGATTAGAACGCGACGACCAGCGATCCGCTGATGGCGCGCGGGGCGCCATAGTTGACGAAGGTGCTCGACGCCGTGGTCAGGCCACCGCTGAACGAACCGATGTAGAATTTATCAAACAGGTTCGACACGTTGAACTGAACAAAGGACTTTTCCAAGCCCAGATTGGCCAGGTTGTAGCGCAGGTCGAGATCGACGACCGTGTAGCCAGCAACCTTGAACGTGTTGATGTCGTTCAGGTAGCGCGAACCGGTGCGCTTGATCTGCGCGCCAAGATCGACCGGGCCCAGCGTACCCTGGATACGACCGCCGACCAGATAGGACGGCGCGCCACGTTCGCGATTGCCCTTGGTCGCGGCGAAGTCGGTCGGACCGGTCTGAACGTCAGAACCGATTTCCGATTCGATCCACGAACCGAAGGCGTAGACCAACAGGCCGGGGGTCGGACGGACCGACACATTGGCGTCGATGCCGTATTTCTTCACGCCACCCAGATTGGTGTCGATCGAGCAATCGCATTCGATGCTGTAGGCCGATGCGATGCGGTTCTTATACTTGGCATACCAGCCGGTGACGGCCGCCTGCACGATGTTGTTCTGGTAGCGCAGGGCGAGGTCGAAGCTGTCCGACGTTTCCGCAACCGGCTTCGACGCGGCATTTTCGGCCGGCAGATAGATCGAGTTGTAGAGCGTGTCGGTGCCGGGAACCGAGATGTTTGCGGCATAGCTGCCCGCGATGCTGATTTCCGGCGTGATCTTGAAGATCGCACCGACGTTCGGCAGCAGCTTGTCATATTTATAGTTACGCGACTGCGGCGCGGCGAAGGTCGGGTTGGCAGCGGCATAGGCCGCCACGTCGCCACCAGCGACGCAGTTGACGTTGCCGTTGGGCGCCGAAGTGAAGCAATATTGGTTCAGTTCGCGCTTGAAGAAGGGCGCACGGACGCCAAGGTTGACGGTCAGAAGATCGTCAAAGAAGGTGCCGCGATATTCGCCCGCGACCTGGTTGAGCGTCGCATAGGATTTGCGGTCACGCTTTTGCAGGACATTGCCGTCCGCGTCGGTCAGCGGATCATTGACCGGGAAGACGTCGGTCGGTTCGCCGTTGAACAGCACGCGCGCGCCTTCGCCGGTCTGGCGGTGACGGGCACGGTCGAAGCTGTACGACAGACGGACGCGGTTGTTTTCGTCAATCTCGTAAGAGAGGTTGGCGATCGCGACATAGCGCTTCGTCTGCGTCTGGCTGGGATTGTTGATGAGGACGCGGTCGGATTCACGCACGGTCGTACGGGTGCCGTCAGGGTTGGTGACGGTATAGTCCTGGATCACGCCGTCGCCGTTGACGTCCACGCCGAGCGTGCCGTCGCCGTTCAGATCGCGGTTGAAATAGGCGCTGCCATTGAAATAGCCCGACAGAGCGTCGCCGCCCTGAACGAAGGGCGATTCATAGGCAGAGGTCGTGCCGCCGCCGTTCGCCTTTACATATTGATAGGCCGCGTCCGCCGAGAAGATCAGGCGATCGGTCAGGGTCAGGCGGGTGCTGAGACGCGCGTTGCCGGTGTTCGACGGGTTGTAGCGACGTTCGAACTGCGTGCCGCAGCTGTTGGTCTGATCCGCGATCGCCGGATTGGCTTCGGTGTTGATTTCGCACGGAATGCCGCCCGAAACATTGTAGAAGCGCGCGCTCTTGTCGCCGCTGAACGCCGCGGCCGAGGCAGGTGAACCGCCGAAATTGTTGCGATTGACGTTATAGTGGCCGGCGAGCGAGATGAAGTCGCCATTCGCACCGATGTCCTGCCAGATCTTGCCGTTATACTGGGCCTTTTCAATCCTGCCATAATCCGCGAAGCTCGCCTTGTTGTAGGCGCGCGAGGCGGACACCCATGCCTTGGTGCCATGGCCGGTGAAATCGCCGGTCTGGATCATGCCGAACACGCGATGGAAAGGACGGTCGCCCGAGCCGTCGGCGACGATGTTGCCGTAGCTGACGCTACCCATCGCGCCGAAATCATCCTTAGGCACCATGGTGTTGATGTTGACGGTGCCGCCAACCGCAGCGGCGGTTGGGCTGTCGACGTCGGTCGCACCGAGGTTGACGTTGATGCTTTCGACGATTTCCGGGTCAACCTGCTGGTTGGTGTAGATCGCGTAGTTGCCCGAGTCGTTGAGCGGAATACCGTCAAGGATCTGCGCGATACGATCCGAGCTGAAGCCGCGGATGGTGAAGCTGCCGCCCGACGAACCCCAAGGATCGTTGTTGGTGAAGCTGACGCCCGGCACCAGATTGATGATTTCGTTGACCGACTGGCCAGGACGCTGACGTTCGATGATTTCCTGCGTCAGAACGACCTTCGCCTTCGGCGAGTCCGGGATCTTCACGCCGCCGACGCCCTGGTCGACGGTCGCGCCAGTCACGACGATCGTGTCTTCGAAATCCTGCGAACCGGTCGACTGCGCGAGCGCAGCACCAGGAATGGCAACGGCGAGGACCGCCGCGCTGCCCATGAGAAACTGTTTCATTTGACCCTTGTCCCTTTGCAAGAGTGGCGTCCGCCACGCTTCAAACTGCTTTGCTCTCTCAAGCTGACGCCGCTCTTTGCGGCTTCTGGCGTCGCCCCTGTGATGCTCCTTTTGCATTTTTGTTACAGCGCATCATCGGGATTGTCACATTCCCCCCACCGCCTGCGCCCATGGCGTCGACGGCAGCGTCCCTATTGTCCTAATATGTTGAAATTGTGTGACATTGGAGGAACTGCAAAGGTTCCTGCGCGTATGATGCAATTTTGCAACGCAGCGAAATTATTTGTGCGATGGCGAAGAAAAATGCAAAAAGCCGGCAATCGCTTGCCGGCTTTTTCCTAAATTTTGGAACGGATGACGCTGACAGGGATCAGGCTGCGTCGTCGGCGCGCTTCTTGGTTTCGCTGAAGACGCGAATCGGCTCCTTCGTGCCGGCCACGACATCCTTGTCCACAACCACTTCGCCTACGCCCTCCATCGAGGGCAGATCGAACATCGTGTCGAGCAGAATCCCTTCAAGGATCGAGCGGAGACCGCGTGCGCCCGTCTTGCGCTCGATCGCCTTCTTCGCAATCGCGGTCAAAGCGTCGTCGGTGAAGCTCAATTCGACATTCTCCATGTCGAACAGCTTGGCATATTGCTTCACCAGAGCGTTCTTGGGTTCGACCAGGATCTTCACGAGCGCGGACACATCCAGATCTTCCAGCGTCGCGATGACGGGCAACCGGCCGACAAATTCGGGGATCAGGCCGAATTTGAGCAGATCCTCAGGCTCGCTTTGACGCAGCAATTCGCCGGTCTTGCGCTCCTCGGGCGCGGCAACATGAGCGCCGAAACCAATCGACTTGGCTTCCAGACGATCGCCGATGATCTTTTCGAGGCCAGCGAAAGCGCCGCCGCAGATGAACAGGATGTTGGTCGTATCGACCTGGAGAAACTCCTGCTGCGGATGCTTGCGGCCACCCTGGGGCGGCACGCTGGCAGTAGTGCCCTCCATCAGCTTGAGCAGTGCCTGCTGCACGCCTTCGCCCGACACGTCGCGCGTGATCGACGGATTCTCGGCCTTACGGCTGATCTTGTCGATCTCATCGATATAGACGATGCCGCGCTGCGCCTTTTCGACATTATAGTCGGACGCCTGGAGCAGCTTGAGAATGATATTCTCCACATCCTCGCCGACATAGCCCGCTTCGGTCAGGGTCGTCGCGTCCGCCATGGTGAAGGGCACGTCGAACGTCTTGGCGAGCGTCTGGGCCAGCAGCGTCTTGCCGCAGCCGGTCGGCCCGACGAGCAGGATGTTGGACTTGGCGAGTTCCACCTCGCCTGGCTTGGAGCCGTGGTTGAGGCGCTTGTAATGGTTGTGGACCGCGACAGAGAGGACGCGCTTGGCGCGGCTCTGGCCGATCACATAATCGTCGAGCACATCGCAGATTTCCTGCGGGGTCGGCACGCCGCCATCCTTCTTACCGACGAGACCGCCCTTGGTCTCTTCGCGGATGATGTCGTTGCACAGTTCCACGCATTCGTCGCAGATGAAGACGGTCGGCCCTGCGATCAGCTTGCGCACCTCATGCTGCGACTTGCCGCAGAAGGAGCAGTAAAGCGTGCTTTTCGAGTCCGAACCGGTAAGCTTAGTCATTCGCCATTCTCTCTATCCCCCCCGGAAGTTAATCACCAGATCCGCGCCGGCGGGAGATTTTTCTGGTCCAAAGGCCATTCTAGCCCGCAGCGCGTCCGTTCCACAAGGGGAGAAAGTGACGCGCTGCGGTAAAGATAGTCTTTAGGCCTCGTTGGGGTCCGCCATTTGCGGGCGGCGGTCGAACACTTCGTCGACCAGGCCAAACGCCTTGGCTTCGTCCGCTTCCAGGAAGGTGTCGCGGTCCATTGCCCGCTCCACGGCCTCCAGCGTCTGGCCGGTATATTGGACATACAGGTCATTGAGGCGGCGACGGATACGCAGGATTTCCTTAGCCTGAATCTCGATGTCCGAGGCCATGCCCTGCGCGCCGCCCGAAGGCTGGTGCACCATGATGCGCGCATTGGACAGCGCGATGCGCTTGCCCGGCTCGCCAGCGGCGAGCAGGAAGCTGCCCATGGACGCGGCCTGACCGATGCAGACAGTGCCGACCTGCGGCCGGATATATTTCATCGTGTCATGGATCGCCATGCCGGACGTCACCACGCCGCCGGGCGAATTGATGTACATCCAGATATCCTTCTTCGGATTTTCCGATTCCAGGAACAGGAGCTGGGCGACGATCAGCGAGGCCATATGATCTTCGACCTGGCCGGTCACGAAGATGATCCGTTCCCGCAGCAGCCGCGAAAAAATGTCGAAGCTGCGTTCGCCGCGGTTCGACTGTTCGATGACGATGGGGACCAGCGCGGCCATGGGGTCGGACATGATATCGGTCATTTTTCTCTTTTCCGGGTAGTTGCTTTTGCCCACGCCCTACATCGGCACAAAAAGCCACGGGTTCAAGGGGGAACCAACCATCCCGCAATCTATTGATCGGCCAGCATCCAACCGAAGGAAAGACCCGTGTCCGATCAGTCCCCGCCCTTTGCCACCGTCGCCGGCGGTCGTTGGCCCTACTCCTCACGGTGGAAGGCGCTGCTGGCGCGCGGGGTGATCGGCGTACTGCTGGGCATCGTGGCGATGCTGTATCCCTTCACCGCGCTGGTGGCCTTCACGATGGTGTTTGCCGTCTATGCCTTTGTCGACGGGGTGTTTTCGTTCATCGCCGCAATTCGGCGCGCTGGCGAAGGCGCGCACTGGATCGCGATGCTGGTGCGCGGCCTTCTGGGCATAGCGCTGGGCGTGCTGTTCGTGATGATGCCGCTGGCGGCGACGGTCAGCTATGCGATGCTGACGCTGTTCTTCGTGGCGGGCTGGGCAATATTGGCTGGAATGCTGGAAATCGCCGCCGCCATCCGGTTGCGCGACGAGATCGAGGGCGAATGGCTGCTGGCCGTCAACGGCCTGCTCACGCTAGCGCTGGGGATCGGCATCATCATCCTGTTCACGCTTAATCCGGTGGTCAGCATCCTGTCGCTGGGATGGGCGATCGGCGCCTATGCGCTATTGTCCGGGCTATTGCTGATCGTCCTGGCCTTCCGCCTGCGCCGGAAGGCTCAGGGACGGGCGTAATCCGACGGCGCGCGGAAGGCGAGATAGGCAAGCCGGCGCACTTCCCGCCGGCCGCGCACGACTGTATCGAGAATGAGCCCGCAAGTGGCGGACAGGGTGGCGAGGATCATGAGGCCCGTCACGAGGATCGCGGTCGGAAAGCGCGGCACCAGGCCGGTTTCGAGATAGGTGACGATGAGCGGCGCGGCGAGACCCAGCGCGAGAACGGCTAGCAGCGCCGCGATGATCCCGAAAAACAGCACGGGCCGTTCGATCCGGTATAGCGTGATGATCGTGCGCAGGATGCGAAAGCCGTCGCGATAGGTGCTGAGCTTGCTGACCGATCCTTCGGGCCGCGCGCCATAGGCGGTGACGACTTCGGCGACGGGCATGGCCAGTTCCAGCGCATGGACCGACATTTCCGTTTCAATCTCGAAACCCGCGGAGAGGACGGGAAAACTTTTCACGAAGCGGCGGGAAAAGACGCGATAGCCAGACAGAATGTCGGTGAAGCTGCGTCCGAACAGTTGCTTGAGCAAGGTGGTGAGCGCCCAGTTGCCGAAGCGGTGGCCGCGGCGATAGGCCGCCTCCACCTCGTCCCGGCGGCTGCCCACGACCATGTCGAGATTATCCTCCAGCATGGCCGCGACCATGCGGGGCGCGGCGGCGGCTTCGTAGGTCGCATCGCCATCGGCCATGACGTAGATATCGGCGTCGACGTCTGCGAACATGCGACGCACGACATGGCCCTTGCCCTGTTGGCTGACGCGGCGCACGATGGCCCCTGCCCCGGCCGCCAGCTCACGGCTGTTGTCGCTGCTGTTATTGTCGAACACATAAATGTCGGCATGCGGCAAGGCTCGGCGGAAATCCTCCACCGTCTGCACGATGGCGCCGGCTTCATTATAGCAGGGCAGAAGGACGGCGATGCGCGGGGTGGCCGCGCCGGTTTCGCTGTTCACTGCGGGAAATTCCTTCATCGCCTTCTCATGCCCTGCCTTATGCGTGCGACAGCCATGGCGCATCATGATTAAAATTTCATCTGCCATGCCGGTCCCGAAATGAAAAGCGCCCGCGCTTCCGTAGAGGAAGCGGGGCGCCTGTTCATCTGTGGCCGTAAGGCTTATTCAGCCTTGGCAGCAGCCTTCTTGGGAGCAGCCTTCTTCTTGGGCTTTTCCTCGGTCGTGGCATCGGCCTCTACGGCATCGTCCTTCTTGGCCGCAGCTTTCTTGGCAGCCGGCTTCTTGGCAGGCGCTTCTTCGGCGGCCGGCGCAGCGTCTTCATCAGCCTTGGCGGGTTCGGCGGCCTTTTTCTTGGGGGCAGCCTTCTTCGCTTTGGGCTTGTCGTCATGATCATGGTCATGACCGCAGTCGGGGCCATGGACATGCGGCTTGATGTCGCCATCTTCCGCCTCGATTGCCGCTTCCAGTTCCTCACGGGTCACGGCGCGATCAGTGATTTCCGCCTTTTCGAACAGGAAGTCGACGACCTTGTCCTCATAGAGCGGAGCGCGCAGCTGAGCGGCGGCCATCGGGTCCTGACGGACATATTGCACGAAGCGCTCGCGATCCTGCGGGCCGTACTGCTGCGCAGCCTGCATGATGAGGCGATTCATTTCCTGGTCCGACACGGTCACACCATTGGCCTGGCCGATTTCCGAGAGCAGGAGGCCCAGGCGGACGCGACGCACGGCGATGGCGCGGTAATCCTCCTTTTCGGCTTCCATTTCCTTGAGCGCGGCTTCGGGATCTTCCTCGTGGCTCGCTTCATGCTCAAGCTGCTGCCAGATCTGGTTGAATTCGGCCTCCACCATGCTGGGCGGGACGTCGAAATCATGATTGGCGGCCAGCTGGTCCAGCAGCTTGCGCTTCATATGGGTGCGGGTGAGGCCGTTATGCTCCTGCTCGATCTGGCCCTTGAGCAGTTCGTTGAGCTTGTCGAGGCTTTCCAGGCCCAGCGACTTGGCGAAATCTTCGTCGACCTTGGGCTTGTCGCCGTTCAGCACCGCCTTCACCGTGACATCGAAGGTCGCAGCCTTGCCGGCCAGATGTTCAGCGCCATAATCTTCGGGGAAAGTGACGTCGATCGTCTTTTCCTCACCCTTCTTGACGCCGGTCAGCTGCTCTTCGAAGCCCGGAATGAACTGGCCCGAACCGATCTTCAAGCGGATATCCTCGGCGCTGCCGCCTTCGAACGCTTCGCCGTCGACCTTGCCGACGAAATCGATCACCAGCGTGTCGCCTTCGGCCGCGGCATGATCATCGGCATGGTCTTCCAGCGCGCCCTGCTGGCCGGCGATACGGGCGGCGGCTTCGGCGACCTTGTCGTCGGCGACTTCGACGGTCAGCCGCTCAAGCTTGAGCCCGTCGATGCTGGGCGCCGTGATTTCAGGCAGCACTTCCAGCTCGACCTTGACCTCAGCATCCTTGCCGAATTCGAACCCTTCGTCCAGTGCGACCGACGGCTGCATCGCGGGACGCAGCTTTTGGTCGGCGATCAGCTTCTGGATGCTGTCCTGGATGCTGTTGTTGAGTGCATCGCGCTGAAGCGATTCACCGTGCATCTTCTTGACAAGGTTGGCCGGCACCTTGCCGGGGCGGAAGCCGGGCATCCGCACCTGCGGCGCGATCGCCTTCACTTCCTTGTCAACGCGAGCGTCGATATCCTTCGATGTGATGGTCACGGTGTAGGCGCGCTTCAGGCCCTCGTTCAACGTCTCGACAGTCTGCATCTCTTCTCTCAAACGCTTTCTTCAGCTGAATTTCGGTGGCGCCTGCGATGGCCTGGACCTGGCGCACTGGTGCGGGCGAAGGGACTCGAACCCCCACATCTTGCGATACCAGAACCTAAATCTGGCGCGTCTACCAGTTTCGCCACGCCCGCATCGGTCGCCGGTCGGCGCGGCATAGAGAAAAGCGCGGTCAGTGGCAAGGGATAGTGGATAAGCCGGCGGAACTGGCTGAACGCGCCATGCGTAACTGTCATGACAAACCCCCGTCAAGGAGAGGCCCATGGCCACCCAGCCCGACCCCAACCCCGCCGCCGTTCCGCCGCCCGACCGCATCCAACCGCAATCACCCGACGAAATGCCCGCGCCCGAACGGCCTGCCGAAACGCCGATGACCGAGCCGGACGAAATCACGCCTGTATCCCCCGATTATGACCAGCCCGATCGGGCACCGACCGAGCTGCCGCCGCCGCCAGATTGATGCGCGGCGCATCAACTGTGCGCCATATGCCACAGCAGGATAATAAATTTACTCGGATTTGGAACTTTTGGGTCGATCGTTAAAAATAGGCTTCCGTTCGGGTGGACAGGCCCCTGCATCCATGATTGAACTATGACAGATAAAAGAAATCGGGAGAGGCGCGGCTGACAACGATCAGGGGGTCCATGTGCAACGGGTTCGCGCCAAACTGGAATGGTTCAAAACGGTCATATTACCGCAGGAGGCTGCGCTTCGCGGTCGGCTGCGGCGAATATTGCCGTCCACCCATGAACTGGAAGACATGGTCGCCGAGGTTCTGGCCCGCGCCTATGCCACTGAAAATTGGGAAAATGTGACGACGGGCCGGGCCTATCTGTTCACGATTGCCCGCAATCTGGTCATCGACACCGCCCGCCGCAACAAGGTGGTGAGTTTCGAGACGATCGCCGATCTGGAACTGCTGGGCGGCGAAAATAACATCGAGGCGCAGCTTCATGCTCGCGAAGCGCTGCGCCAGGTCGAGGTGATCGTCGAGTCGCTGCCGCCGCAATGCCGCCGCGTCTTCATCCTGCGACGCATTCACGAAAAATCGATGCTGGAAATAGCGGAGGAAATGTCTCTGTCCGTTTCAACAGTTGAAAAACATCTGGCCAAAGCAATCGCAATAGTTATGCGGGCCTGGGCGGAACGTGAGGAAACGGACTTCGAACGTGCAGGCGTCGGAACCAGGTTCAAGCTACGCGGGCAGGGACGCGATCGAGGCGGAAGCCGCGCGCCTGCTGGCCAGGCTTAACAGCGATCCCAGCCCGGACGATGAAGCAGAAATCTGCGCCTGGATCGAGGCCGATCCCCGTCATGCCGTAGCCTTTGCCCGGGCGGAAGCCGCCTGGGACGCATCGGAACGGCTGAAAAGCGCAGCCGCCGACATCACGCTGCCCCCGATGCAGCAAATCATCAGCGAAGCCGACCAGCGCCGCCTGTCGCGCAACATCATGGTCGCCGCCGGTGTCGCCATATTATTGTTCGTCGTCGCCGCGATCGTGACCGTGCGTACGTTCAGCGGCGTGGAGCGCTACGAAACCGGCGTGGGCCAGATGCGCGACATCGCGCTGGAAGATGGGTCCATCCTGCACCTCAACAGTGACAGTGAGGTCGAGGCCCGGTTCACCAGCAATGGCCGCAAGGTCCGGGTGATGAAGGGCGAGGCGTCGTTCGAGATCAGCCATGATCCCGCGCGCCCGTTCGATGTGGAAGCGCGCGCTGCGGTGATCCGCGCGGTCGGCACCGCGTTCAACGTCCGGTTGCGACCGTCGCTGGTGGAACTGACCGTCACCCATGGGAAGGTGACCGTCCATTGCGGCGACAGCCCGTTGCAACAGGTGGCGGCCGGCAGCGGGGCGGTGATCCAGCCGCGCAGCATTTCCCTCACCCGACTGGGTCCAAAGATCGTCGAGCAGCGCACCGCCTGGCGCGCGCAGATGGTGGAACTGGACGGCGAAACCGTCGAGCAGGCGGCCGATGAGTTCAACCGCTATCGCAAGGCCCCGATCCTGATCGGCGATACCCGCGTGTCGGCGCTGCGGATCGGCGGACGATTTCGCACCACCGACAGCCAGGAGTTTCTGTCCGCCCTGCAATTGAGCCTGCCGATCCGAGTGGTGGATGGCGAGGATGGATCAGTGATGCTGCTGTATCGCGACAATGCCGCGGATGGTGAGCCCCCTCCTCTCGCCTAGGCGCGCGGATTTGGAGCCCGGCGCCGCTTGCGGCGCGGATAGGGAGTCGAACGTCGCTTGCGCCTAGCGCAGCAGCATGTCGACCAGTTCGGGCACAAGCCGCGTGGCGGGGCCGAGTCGGGTTTCATCGAACAGGGCGCTGCCCGCCGACGGCTCCAGATTGAGTTCGATGGTGCGAGCGCCAGCGTCACGGGCGGTCTGGACGAAACCGGCGGCGGGATAGACTGCGCCGGAGGTTCCGATCGACACGAACAGGTCCGCCTGTTGGAGCGCGGCGAAAATTCGATCCATCTGATAGGGCATTTCGCCGAAAAAGACGATGTCGGCACGCAGCCGTGGTTCGTTGCACTTGGCGCAGGTCGAAGCCGGCGGCAGAGCGTCAGTCCAGGGCGCAGCCGCCCCGCAGGCGGCGCACAGGGCGGACTTCAGCTCTCCATGCATGTGGAGCAGCCGCGTCGCGCCGGCGCGCTCATGCAGATCGTCGACATTCTGAGTGACGATCAGCAACCGGCCCGGCCACTCCCGGTCAAGACGGGCCAGCGCCTGATGGGCGGCATTAGGCGCGACCTGCGCCAATTTGGCCCGCCGTTCGTCATAGAAACGGTGAACCGTCACCGGATCGCGCGCCAGCGCTTCGGGCGTGCAGACGTCTTCTACCCTATGCCCCTCCCATAGGCCGTCAGGCCCTCGGAACGTCGCAAGGCCGCTTTCGGCCGAAATGCCGGCGCCAGTCAGAATGACGATCGAGTCGGAGCGGTTCATCTGCATGACCAGGACCTTAAGAGCGCTGGACGGACGCTTCCACCGTCAGGTCGATCGGACGCGCTAAAAAAGCCTATGCCACCGGCGCCAGCTTGCGCGCGCGGTCCCGCCATGTTTCCGCCAGGATCGGCATGTCCGCGAGGGCGCGCACACCGGCAGGGTCCTTCTTGTGCCCGCCGCCGATCAGCAGCCGGAATACGCGATCGATGGTCCATTCGGGAAAGGGTCGTTCAAGCAGGGTCATTCGGGTCCCCGCCTCCGCCTCGCCTTCCTGGATGACGCGGAAATAAATGCCGCACCGGCCGGTCTTGACGATAGTCGCCATGACGTCGCGGGTGCCGAAACGATGGTCAAGTTTCCAGCAGGGCTGGCGGCCATGGCTGATTTCTACAACGGCGCTGCCGAAGGTGAAGCGGTCGCCAAGGCAAAGTTGCGATTCGGTGAGGCCCCGCGCCGAAATATTCTCGCCAAAGGCACCAGGGCTTTCAAGCAGCCTATGGCCAGGCAGACGATCCCGCCACCAGCCATAATGATCCTGCGCATAGAGGTGGATTGCTTTGTCCCAGCCACCATGATGGACGCGGTCGGCAACCGCATCGCCTTCCAGTCCGTCCCACCCGACGCGGACCGGCCCGGTCACGGGCTGTTTGGCGATGGCGCTATAGGCATCGTCCCGAAACGGCACGGGCGTCCCGACGAGGAGCGCATCGACGGTCATGAAATTCACGGTCATTACGCCCGGATGCCATGATGGCAGGCAGGATGCCATGGCCGATCGGCGGCCACCGGCCCCGTCAGGGGGACCTGGCCGGCGTTCCTAGCTGGCGCTCAGTTCCGATCCGAGCTTGAGCACTTCCCCGCCATCGTCCACCTTGATCAGATAGGCGGGATTGTCCTTGCTGCCATTACGGCGGATTTTGGAGCCTTCGATCGTGCGTTCGACATGGCGATCGAACCGCTCTTCCACGCGCCCCCGGCCGACGCCCTGCCCCCAGTTCCACTTGACCCTTTTTCCTTTGCGGAAACTATCGGTCATAGGGGCATCCTCTCCTTTATGGGGCGCATGCCGCGCCGGCCGGTTCATCAACGTGCGAAAGCAAAATTCCCAAGGGCTTGCGCGGTTCCCTTGGGTTTTCATTTCTGTTCGGCTAAGGCGCTGCGATGGATGCTACCGGCCTTCGTGTCGCCCTGTTCAGCGGCAATTACAACTATGTGCGCGATGGCGCGAACCAGGCGCTCAACCGGTTCGTATCCTATCTGCTGCGCCAGGGAGCCGCCGTGCGCGTCTATTCGCCGACTGTGGACACGCCCGCGTTCGAGCCGACCGGCGACCTGGTCAGCGCCCCCTCCTTCGCCGTGCCGGGGCGAAAGGAATATCGCGTCCCCTATCGCCTGTCCGGCGCGTTACGCCGCGATCTCAAACAGTTCGGCCCCAATCTGGTGCATGTGTCGAGTCCCGATCCGCTGGGACATCGTGCGGTCAGCTGGGCACGGGCACACGGCCTGCCCACGGTCGCGTCGGTGCATACGCGCTTCGAAACCTATCCGCGCTATTATGGTCTGGCCTTTCTGGAGCCGCTGATCGAATCGATGCTGCGGCGCTTCTACCGGCGGTGCGACGCTATCGTCGCCCCGTCCGAATCCATGGCGCAACTGCTGCGCGATCAGCGGATGAGCTATGATGTGGGCATCTGGACACGCGGCATAGATCGCGAGATTTTCTGCCCGGCGCGGCGCGACATGGCGTGGCGACGATCGCTGGGTATCGGCGACGACATGCCGGTGATCGGCTTCATCGGCCGGCTGGTGATGGAAAAGGGACTGGACGTCTTTTCCGACACGGTCGATCAACTGGCGCAGCGGCAGGTGCCGCATAAAGTGCTGGTGGTGGGCGAAGGCCCGGCGCGCGAATGGTTTGAAAACAGATTGCCCGGCGCGGTCTTTACAGGCTTTCAAAAGGGCGTGGACCTGGGCCGCGCGGTGGCCAGCATGGACATGCTGTTCAATCCTTCGGTCACCGAAACCTTTGGTAATGTGACGCTGGAAGCGATGGCATGCGGCCTGCCAACGGTTGCCGCGCGCGCGACCGGCAGCGAGAGCCTGGTGACGGAAGGCGTGACCGGACGGTTGATCCGGCCTGGCGCGATCAGCGCATTCGCGGACGCCTTGCAATATTATTGCGTGGACACGGCCGCGCGTGCAGCGGCAGGCCAGGCGGCGCAGCAGCGGGCGGAGCGCAACGGATGGGATCAGGTCAATCAGGCGCTGGTCGATACCTATCTGCGCGTCATTCGCCAGCGCGCGCAGGGACTGGCTCCGCGTTCCAGCCCTGTTCCCTGATCGCCCGCCCGCCCCTATATCCCTGGCGATGGCCGACCTGTTCGCTTCCCCAGATGACGCCGCCGCCGGTGGCGCGCCCGATACCGCACCGCTCGCCGACCGGCTGCGCCCGCGCACGCTGGGCGATGTCGTCGGGCAGGAGCATCTGACCGGGCCGGACGGCGCGATCGGCCGGATGGTCGCAGCGGGGCGATTATCCTCCATCATTTTCTGGGGCCCGCCGGGTACGGGCAAGACGACGATTTCGCGCTTGCTTGCCCATGCGGTCGGTATGCGGTTCGAACCGATATCCGCGGTGTTTTCGGGCGTCGCCGATCTGAAAAAAGTGTTCGCGGCGGCCAAGGATCATGCGCGCCACGGTGAAAAGACGCTGTTGTTCGTGGACGAGATTCACCGGTTCAATCGCGCGCAGCAAGACAGTTTCCTGCCCTTCGTCGAAAATGGCACGGTGACGCTGGTCGGGGCGACGACCGAAAATCCCAGTTTCGAACTGAACGCGGCGCTGCTGTCACGCGCGCAGGTGCTGATCCTGCGCCGGCTGGACGCCGCTGCGCTGGAGCAATTGCTGGACCGCGCCGAAGGGTTGATGGAACGGCCCCTGCCGCTCGATTCGGCTGCGCGTGAGGCGTTGCTGGCGAGCGCGGACGGCGACGGGCGCTTCCTGCTGAACCAGGTCGAAACCCTCTACGCCATCGACATTCCAGAGCCGCTCGATCCGGCCGGGCTGTCCGCGCTGCTTCATCGCCGGGTCGCGGTCTATGACAAGGACCGGGAGGGCCATTATAATCTGATTTCCGCGCTCCATAAGTCGCTGCGCGGGTCCGATCCGCAGGCGGCGCTCTATTATCTGGCGCGGATGCTGACGGCGGGCGAGGAGCCGCTTTACGTGCTGCGCCGGCTGGTCCGGTTCGCGACGGAGGATATTGGCCTCGCCGACCCGCAGGCCGTGGTGCAATGCCTGGCCGCCAAGGATGCCTATGACTTTCTGGGCAGTCCCGAAGGCGAACTGGCCATCGTGCAGGCCTGTCTTTATTGCGCCACCGCGCCAAAATCCAACGCGGCCTATATGGCGATGAAGGCGTCGTTCCGTTCGGCGCGCGAGACCGGATCGCTGATGCCGCCAATGAATATCGTCAATGCGCCCACCAAGCTGATGAAGCAGGTCGGCTATGGCAAAAATTACCAATATGACCATGATGCGGCGGAAGGCTTTTCCGGCGCGAATTATTGGCCCGAAGAGATGGAGGCGCAGACTTTCTACGCCCCCACCGATCGCGGTTTCGAAGCGCGCGTGGCGGAGCGCATGGCCTATTGGGACAGGCTGCGCGCGGAGCGCGGCACAGGGTGACGCCCCGGTTCGAGCGATTTGCCGCTATCGACTGGTCTGGTGCGAAGGGCGCGCGCCACAAGGGGATAGCGGTAGCGCTTTGCGGGGCAGGCGACGCCGTTCCGCAGTTGATCACCGCGCCGGAGGGCCTGTGGTCGCGGCAGGCGGTGGCGGATTGGGTGAGGGCGGAGGCGACGCGCGGCAACACGCTGTTCGGGTTCGATTTCAGCTTCGCCCCGCCCTTCGTTGAGCGAGGCGGCTATCTTCCCGGAGACGTGGTGCCCGATGATGGGCCGGCGTTCTGGGCCTATGTCGATGCGATCTGCAACGACGCAGATCTGGGCGCGGCGAGCCTGTTGGAGATTACTCATCGCCGCCATTTTTATTTCGGCAAGGCGGATGGGGTGAAAGCAGCCTTCATGCATCATCGCATCTGCGAGGCGCGCTATAATGCGCGCGGGGGCGGCAAGCCGTCCACCGTCTATGACGCAATCGGCGCGGCACAGGTCGCGAAGGCGAGTTTCGCGGGCATGCGGATGCTGCACCATGTGCGGAAGCAGGTGCCGGTCTGGCCATTCGACCCCTGCCCCACCGCCGGCTCGCTGATCGTCGAAATTTATACCAGCATCGCCGCGCGCGCGGCCGGGCGGCCCAAGGGGCGGACGAAAATGCGCGACGCCAATGCGCTCGATTCGGCGCTGGCGGCGCTTGGGTCGAGGCCGCATGACGGGCCCATGCCGGATGACCATGGCGCGGACGCGATCGTCACCGCCGCCTGGATGCGCCGCACGGCGACGACCCCCGCGCTCTGGGTTCCGGCCATGCTGACGGACGAGATCGCGCGCGCCGAAGGGTGGACCTTCGGGGTGGTGTGACACGGTTTCAGGAGAAATGGTGCCGGCTGAGGGGATCGAACCCCCGACCTTCGGTTTACAAAACCGCTGCACTACCGCTGTGCTAAGCCGGCTGGATGGCGAGTGCCCTAATGTCGGGCGGCATTGCGGTCAACGGCGAAATGCCGATGCATCGTCAGACGAACAGACGCGCTCTAGCTGCCAGGCGACCAACCGGGCGGCGCGAGGGTGAAGCCGGCAAATTCGAAGCCCGGCGTGACGGTGCAACTGACCAGCGTCCATCCGCCCATCGGCCTTGCCGATTGCCAGTGATGCGCAGGGACCAGCATCTGGGGCATCTGGCCACCGATGATGTCGGCCCCCAGGATGGCTTCGGATGCCGGGCCGTCCGCAGACGCGATGGAGAGGATGAGTGGCGCGCCGGCGTGCCAGAACCAATGTTCGTCCGCATCGACCCGATGCCAATGCGAGTGTTGATGCGCCTCCAGCAGGAACAGGATCGCGGTGCCGGCCGCCCGCCCGTCAGCAGCCGTCGCCGCGCGCCAGGTCTCACGATACCATCCGCCTTCCGGATGGGGCGACAGGTTAAGGGCCGCGATCAGCGCCCTCCCATCCTGCTCATCGACGCTGCGCATCATTTCACCTCAAATTTTATGGCTGTGGAAACAAAGGCTTGGGCTGTTGCCGCAGGTTCATGCAACCTCAATCAATAAAAGGGGGTTCAAGCGTCAAATCACGCTAATGGAGGAGATACTCATGCGTAAAGCTCTTATGGCCCTCGCCGCCGTGTCGCTGGCGGTTCCGGTTTCGATGGCAGTCCCCACCGATGGCGCGCAAGCGCGCAAGCATCATCGCTACAAGGAATGGCGCGGTCGCGACGGACGCACCTATTGCCGCAAGTCGGACGGGACCACGGGCCTGATCATCGGCGGCGTCGGCGGTGCGCTGGTCGGCCGGGCGATCGACACGCGCGGTGATCGCGCCACCGGCACGATCCTGGGTGCTGCTGGCGGCGCGCTACTGGGCAAGGAAATCGACAGCAAGCGCCGCTGCCGCTGAACGGGCGTTGCCCGCTTAGCTGAAAGCAACGCGAACGAAAAAAGGGACGACATCCAGTACGGATGCCGTCCCTTTTTTATCCTTGAAAGCGGGCGTCAGTTGGATGCGGCGCCGCGGGCTTCCTCGACGGGGAAGCTGACCGACTGGCCGTTCGACACACCCGAAACCTTGCCATCCTTCACCGACAGGTTGAAGGCGACCGAACCGGGGTAGCGACGGCCCGAAATCTTCTGGCCGGTCTTGGTATCCTTGACGTCATAGACGTAGGTATAGCCTTCATGCGTGAAGCGCTGCTTGGTAGCGTCTTCAGCCTGGGCAGCGGTGGCGGCGATGGCGCTGAGCGCGCCGGCAACAATCAACTTGGACAGCATTCGCATAGGGTTTCTCCTTGTGAATGCCGATCAAACACCTCTTGATTATATTATTATCTGCTTGCCGTCACACTATGTTGCAGCGCAGCAGGACCGCAATCGCAAAAAAGGGCATGCCGGTTGCAGTCGACGCAACCAGCCAAAACGACCGGCATCAAGCCTTTGACATAGCGACAATATGGTCGAATTGCGCCGGTGTCAGGGGGCTGACGGACAGGCGCGGCTGCCGGATGATCGCCATGTCCGACAGGGCATCCTGCGTCTTCATGGCCTTGAGTGTGACCGGATTGGCAAGCCTTTCCTTCGGCGCGACATGGACCGCGATCCATTTGCCCGAGGAATCGGTGCTGTCAGGCGCGGCTTCCTCCACGATGGACATGATGCCGACCGCCGCGAGGCCGATATTGCTGTGGTAGAAGAGGGCCAGATCACCCTTGCGCATCGCGCGCATATGACCCTGCGCGGCATGGTTGCGCACACCGTCCCACTCCGCCTGGCCCTTCGCGACCAGGTCATCGTAGGAGAAGACATCAGGTTCGGATTTCATGAGCCAATAGTGCATTTTGCCTTCTTGCAACAGCGGCCCGGGACGATCAAGGATGCGGCCATACACGGCCCTGCCCCCTTGGCGGAAAAGGGTCATTCAAGAATGTGGAGATAGCAAGGTGTCGCAAACGGTGCTGGATCAGGTGCCTGTCCTGTCCATGGCGGAGATGTCCAAGGCGGAATTCGCCCAGGCCTTTGGCCAATCCTTTCAGCAGTTCGGATTCGCGATGGTGCGCGACCATGGCATGGACCCCGGCCTGATCGACGAAGGCTGGGCCATGGCACGGCGCTTTTTCAAGCTGCCTGAAGACGCAAAGCGGCGCTACGACGCGAAATATAATGGTGGGCAGCGCGGATATACCGCATTCGGGACAGAAATCGCCAAGGGCGCAAGCGAGAATGACCTGAAGGAATTCTGGCATGTGGGGCGCGACTTGCCAGAGGGCGACCCCCTGGCGCAAACAATGCCGCCCAATGTCTGGCCGGACGAGATGCCGGAGTTCAAGCCGGTATTTGCCAACCTGTATCGCGAGTTCGACCGGGTAGGCGCTGAGCTTCTGTCAGCCATCGCCCTTTATCTCGGCCTGCCCGAACGCTGGTTCGACGGGCCGATCGACAATGGCAATTCGATCCTGCGCCTGCTTCATTATCCTCCGGTGTCGCCGCAAGCGCCCGGCATTCGCGCGGGTGCGCATGAGGACATCAATCTCATCACGCTGCTGCTGGGCGCCGAGGAAGGCGGTCTGGAACTCAAGGATCGCGACGGCAACTGGTTGCCGGTCGTGCCGCCGCCGGGCGCTTTGGCGATCAACGTCGGCGATATGCTCCAGCGGTTGACCAACCATGTCCTGCCCTCGACCAGCCATCGCGTGGTCAATCCTCCGCCCGAAAGGCGGGGGCATTCGCGCTATTCCATGCCCTTTTTCCTGCATCTGCGCCCGGATTTCATGATCGACGCCCTGCCCCAATGCGTGAGCGCCGACAATCCGCGTCGCGATCCGCCGATCAGCGCGCATGATTATCTGACCGAGCGGTTGATCGAGATCGGGTTGATCAAGAAGGGGTAGCGAAGTCCCGCCGTCGAGGAGGCGGCGGGACGGTTTCACCCTGCGTTGCGAGAACGGCCCTCTGCCCCCAAAAAGGCGATAATCGGGGCTGTTTTCCGCGCGCGCTATTTCCGCCCGCGGCCCAGCGTAATGCCGATTTCCTCGCCGCGCTCGCTCAGCGCGAGCTTGACGATCTTCACTTCGACATGGCTGACCTTGTCGTCCTGAAGGAAGATGGTGTCGATGATATGGTCGGCCACCGCCTCTATCAGTGTGAAATGCACGCCTTCGGGCAGCGCGGTCGATGCCGCATGCTTGAGGTCCATATAGTTTTTCGACTGACCGAGCGGCGTTTCCGGCTCGTAATGTTCAGCGATTCGCAAGCGGGCGCGAATAGATATGCGCAGCGGCTGGGGAAGATGCGTCTCCTCCGAGTAAATGCCGGTGAGCACGTCGACATGGAGATTATTGACCTCCAGCGTCAGAAAATCGTCAAAACCCGTATGCATAGCCTGCCAACCATCGCCCACAGCCTGACCCCAGACAGGGACTATTTTTCTTTCCTTTTGCGAGGCGGGCGCTAAAGCCCCCGCTTCCGGCGCTGCCCCATGCGCCATTGATCGCGGATCGGCAAGGCGTGTCTGACATTATCCCTCTGGACACTGTTGCATCTGACGCCATCGAGGCTTTGCTGGACGCCGCTTTCGGGCCCGATCGCCACGGCCGCACCGCCTATCGTATCCGGGAAGGCATGGCGATCATTCCGGCCCTGTCGGTGGCCATTGCCGGTCGCGGCGGCGAGTTGATCGGCACGCTGCAAAGCTGGCCTGTCGCCCTGACGCAGGCGGATGGCCGGCAGATACCGCTCATCATGATCGGGCCGGTCGCGGTGGCTCCTGCGCATCAACAGGACGGCCATGGCCGGGCGATGATGGATGCCGTCATCGGCAAGGCACGCGCGCTCCGCACCGAACCGTTGATAATGATCGGCGATCCGGAATATTATGGCCGTTTCTGGGGCTTTACAGCCGCTGGTACGGGCGGATGGGATGCGCCCGGTCCGTTCGAGAAGCGCCGTCTGCTCGCCCTGTCGCTCGATGGCCGACCGGTGGGCGGCGAAGGCATGCTGACCCCCCGGATCACGATTTCGGCCTGATTCCCCCTTTGCCTTCGGCGGCTTGGGCTCCTATCTCGAAGCCATGCCGATGGACCCCTTGCCCGATCTCGCCACCCTGTCGCTGCCCGACATTGCCCGGCTGCTCTCTGAAAAGAAGCTGCCGCCGGTCGAGCAGTGGAATCCCGACCATTGCGGCGACAGCGAAATGCGGATCGCCCGGGACGGCACTTGGTATCACCAGGGATCACCGATCGGGCGAGAGGCGATGGTGCGGCTATTTTCGACCATCTTGCGGCGGGAGAACGATGGCACCCATGTGCTGGTGACGCCGGTCGAGAAACTGGACATCGAGGTTGAGGACGCGCCCTTTGTTGCCGTCGAGCTCAAGAGCGAAGGCGAAGGCCGGGATCGCGCGCTCGCCTTCCGGCTCAACACCGGGGACCTGGTAGCTGCCGGGCCGGACAATGCGCTGGCCTTGCGCGATACCGATGACGGCCCGCGCCCCTATCTGCACGTGCGCGGCGGGCTGGATGCGCTGATTTCCCGCAGTGTCTATTATGAGCTGATGAACCTGGCGCTGGAGGAAGGCGGGGAGCCCGTCGGCTTGTGGAGCCATGGCACCTTCTTCCCGCTGGACAACGCCCGATGACGCTGGCGCTGCAGCTGCGCGCCGCGCTGCAAGAAGGGCATAGCCTGGGCGACACGCTGCCGCTGTCGGACGTGCGCGATCCACGGATCCAGGGCGACATCCTGCTGGCACCGGCAGCTGTGCTGGTCGCGATCACCGATCGGCCCGAGCCGGGGCTGATCCTGACCGAACGATCGACCGCGTTGCGCAAACATGCCGGGCAGGTCGCCTTCCCCGGCGGCCGCGTCGATCCTTCCGATGCCGACGAAATCGCCGGCGCGCTGCGCGAGGCGCAGGAGGAAATCGCGCTAGCGCCAGACCAGGTCGAGGTGGTCGGGATATCCGATCGCTACCAGACCTTCACCGGTTTCGACATCGTGCCCGTGCTGGGCGTGATTCCGCCCGACCTGCCGCTCCGCGCGCAGGAAAGCGAAGTGGCTGCCTGGTTCGAGGTACCGCTCGCCTTCGCGCTCGACCCTGCCAACCGCATCCGTCGCGAGGTCGAATATGCCGGTGCGATGCGCCCTTATTATGAGATATTCTGGGAAGGTCGCCGCATATGGGGCATCAC
Organism: Sphingobium sp. UBA5915; assembly: GCF_002431195.1. Classification (NCBI taxonomy): domain Bacteria; kingdom Pseudomonadati; phylum Pseudomonadota; class Alphaproteobacteria; order Sphingomonadales; family Sphingobiaceae; genus Sphingobium; species Sphingobium sp. UBA5915. The sequence continues at coordinate 83,493 of NZ_DJDV01000057.1, forward strand.
CGCCGCCATTCTCGCCAATCTGTCCCGCAGGCTAGGCCATGACCGTCTCGCTGCCTGATGCGCCCTGGCGTCATCGCGGGGGCCTTTCCGCATTGCTATCTGCCCTTGGGGCCGCCGAAGGCACGGCGCGCTATGTCGGCGGCGCGGTACGGGACGGACTGCTGGGCCTGCCGGTCAATGACCTGGACATCGCCACGTCGCTGCCACCGTTGACGGTCATGGAACGCCTCCAGGGGGCAGGGATCAAGACGGTGCCGACCGGGATCGAGCATGGCACGGTAACGGCCGTGCTGGCCGATGGGCCGGTAGAGATCACGACCCTGCGCCGCGACGTCAGCACCGATGGCCGGCGCGCAACCATCGCCTATACCGACGACTGGCGCGAGGACGCGGCCCGGCGGGACTTTACGATCAACGCGCTCTATGCTGACCCGCTGACCGGCGCGATCAGCGATTATTTCGGCGGGATCGCGGATTTGGAAGCCCGGCGACTCCGTTTCATTGGCGAGGCGGACGCGCGTATCGCCGAAGATCATTTGCGCATCCTGCGCTATTTCCGCTTCCTGGCGCGCTATGGCGACAATGACGTGGACAATAGCGCCTATGCCGCCTGCGTTGCCGCCGCAAACAGCCTGATGGCGCTGTCGCGCGAGCGGATTGCGGACGAATTGCTCAAGTTGATGGCCGTCGCAGCGCCCGGCCAGGCGCTGCGCCTGATGATCGAGGGCGGCATATTGCGCCCGGTGCTGCCGGAGGTGGCGATGGACGGCGTCGATCGTATGGAGGCGCTGATCGAAAGAGAAGCGCAGGCGGCGCTGCCGCCATCGCCCGCGCGGCGGCTTGCGGCCCTTTTGCCGCCCGACGCTGCTGTGGCCGATCAGGTCGGCGCACGGCTGAAATTGTCGAACAAGGCGCGCAAACGCTTGGTGCTTGCACTCGGGCAGGACGGCGTAGGCGAGCGGCCACGGGCGCTGGCGTTTCGCATCGGCACCGAAGCCGCGATCGACCGCCTGCTGCTGGACAGCGCCCGGCCCATCGACATGCTCGACCAGGTGATTGGCTGGACGCCGCCCAAGCTGCCGATCAGCGGAGGCACGTTGATCAGTCGAGGCCTGACGCCGGGCCCGGATGTGGCGAAGGCGCTGCGCCAGGTCGAACAGATATGGGTGGAGGAAAATTTTCCCGACGACGGCCGTGTCGATCAGATCGCCGATCAGATCGTTTCGAAATTCCAGCGCGCGCGCCAATAGTCGAAGGCGTCGGCTTCGTTCATCGGGCGTGCGAAATAATAGCCCTGCCCCTGCCAGCAACCCAGATTCTGGAGTTGCAGCGCAAGAGCCTGGGTTTCGATCCCTTCCGCCGTCACCTTGAGGTTCAGCGACTCCGCGAGCGAGAGGATGGTGCGGACGATCACCATCTTGTCGTGATCCTCCAGCATGGAGGACACGAAGCTGCGATCGATCTTGAGAATGTCAATCGGGAGGCTGTGCAGGCTTGCAAGGTTGGAAAAACCCGTCCCGAAATCGTCCATGGCGATGGACATATCGAGATCCTTGAGCGCAACCAGCCATTTGCGCGCCTTGTCGGGATCGGCAACGATCGCGCTTTCGGTCAGTTCGGCGGTCATGCGCCGGCCGTCTATTCCGGCATAGCGCAGCGCTTCTTCGAACATGCTTTCCACGTCGTCGCGCGCGATCTGGATGGCCGATACGTTGACATTGACGCTGACGGGCAGCGGCTGGCCATATTTCGCATCCCAGCGCGACAGGGCCTGTGCGGCTTCATAGGCGGCCCAGCGTCCAAGGGACGTGATCAGGCCGCTTTCTTCTGCAACCGCGATAAATTCGGTCGGCGGCACATTGCCCAGGTCCGGGTCGTTCCAGCGGGCCAGCGCTTCAAAACCCGTAATCTCCCCAGTTTGAAGGTGAATGAGCGGCTGATAGGCCAGCGACAATCCACCCTGTGACAAGGCGTCACGCAGCCGGCTTTCGATCGAGAAGCGGCGTTGTGCTTCCTTGAGGACGCCGTTGCGATAAATTTCGACCTTGCCGGTTCGCTTGGCGATCTTGACCGCGGCCTGCGCCTTGCGGACGACGTCATCGGGATCATCATCCAGGTTCAAAGACAACGCGCAGCCAATGGCGCAATCGACGCGAATTTGCAGATCGCTCAGCCGGATGGGCGATCCCATGGCGTCCTGAATTCTCTGAACAATGTGAAGAACGTCCGACAAGCCATTGTTCAAACGGGCAAAGATCGCGAAATCATTGCCACCGATCCGCGCCAGCACGTCACCCTGGCGCAGGCTGGACTTCAGGCGCTTTGCCACGGTGATAAGCAATTCATCCCCGGCCATCGGTCCCAGCGATTCATTGACCCGGCTGAACCGGCTCAGGTCGATGGCAATGATGCCGAACTGCGCCGTGTCGGGCCAGACGCCATTCCTGAGCCGGTCGTCAATTTCTTCGCCAAAGCCCGTGCGATTGGGAAGCGCGGTGAGACCGTCTGCCAGCAGTTCCCGCCGCAAATTCTTTTCGATCGCCCGTTCATTGGTGTGGTCGGTCGCGGTGAACAGGAGCAGGTTTTGCGCCGGATCCTGGCTATGCAGCCGACCGATCGTGCACATATGATATTCCGGGCCGAGCTTTCCTTCACGCCGCGTTTCGAAAAAGGCGTTATCCTTGCCGGAAGCGATGAATTCGCGAATGCGTTCAGCCCAGGCGGAGTTGGGCAGTATATCTGCGGGACTGACCCGGCCCTGTTCAAGCGCGCGATTGAAACGCGTGTTACCCGCGATCACGGAGAGGCCATCGTCATGATAGGCCACGATCGCCGCAGCCTGGGGCAGCGCCATCAGGAATTGGGCAGGGTCATCGATGGTGCAGACACAGGGGTCCGCGCCACCGCAGCTCGCTTTGCTACGGATCGTCTGAGCCAGGCGAGGACGCACGGACGCGGATTCCATGGGACCGGGCTAAAGCGATTAGGTAAATATTCTGAAAACGAGATTCCGAAATCGAATAATTCAAAACCGGTTATCGCGCGGGAATCCGTTGGGCGGCATTCGGCCGGCAGCGCCGCGCGCGACCTTCCACGGCGTCATATCGGTTTCATTGCGGGTGCGGCCCGAATCGCCCCCCATCGCCCAGGTCAGCCCGTCGGCCAGGCGGAAGGCGATGGCGTCAGACAGGCCGCCATCGCGATAGCGCTGCAGCTGGACGCCCTGCCCGCGCGCCATGCGCGGCATTTCGGAGATGGCGAAGACCAGCAATTTCCGGTTCTCGCCAATGACGGCAATGCTGTCCGCGTCGGCTGTCACAGGGTGGACGACCGCGAGCCGCGCGCCGGCGCGGACATTCACGACTTGCTTGCCCTTGCGCGTTTCCGCCATGATGTCGGCCATCGCAGCGATGAAGCCGCGCCCGTCGGACGAGGCAAGCAGCAGGTCGCCGCCAGCGCGCGCGGGCATCAGGGCAACGATCGCCCCTTCATTATCCATGTCCACGAGCGAGCGCACCGGATCGCCGAACCCGCGGCCACCTGGCAGCTTATCCGACGACAGGGTGAAGACGCGCCCTGTGGACGTCGCCAGCAGCAGCTTGTCAGTGGTATAGGCATGGAAGGCGAATTGCGGGCCGTCCCCTTCCTTGAACTTGAGCGTATCGGCCGCCGCCAGATCGCGATGGCCACTCATGGCGCGAATCCAGCCGCGTTCAGAGAGGATCACGGTGATCGGCTCGCGCTCGATCATCGCTTCCAACGGGATTTCGCGCGCGGGCGCGGCTTCCTCGACCAATGTGCGGCGGCGCCCCAGATCGGTTTCGGGACCATAGCGCTTGCGCAGGGCGGCGAGGTCCTTCTTGAGCCGGGTGCGCTGCCGGGCCGGGCTTTCGACCAACTTTTCCAGTTCGTCGCGTTCCTTGAGCAGTTCGTCATGCTCGCGGCGAAGCTCCATTTCCTCCAGCTTGCGCAAGCTGCGCAGGCGCATGTTGAGGATCGCTTCGGCCTGGCGATCGGTAAGGCCAAATTCGGCCATCATCACCTCTTTTGGCTCGTCCTCCGTGCGGATGATCTCGATCACCCGGTCGAGGTTCAAATAGGCGATGATATAGCCGTCGAGCAGTTCGACCCGCGCCGCGATCTTGTCGAGCCGGTGACGCGCGCGCCGGACCAGCACGTCAATCTGGTGCCGCAGCCATTCGACCAGAAGAGGCTTCAATCCCAGCACGCGCGGCGTGTGCGTGGAGTCGAGCACATTGAGATTGAGGGGAAAGCGATTTTCGAGGTCAGTCAGGCGGAACAGGCTGTCCATCAGAACCTGATCGTCGACGGTGCGGGCGCGCGGTTCGATGACGATGCGGATGTCCGCGTCGGATTCGTCGCGCACATCGGCCAGGATCGGAAGCTTCTTGTCGTTGATCAGCGCCGCGATCTGCTCGATCAGTTTCGACTTCTGCACCTGGTAGGGAATTTCGGTGACGACCGCGATCCAGGTGCCGCGCCCATGATCCTCCTTGTGCCAGCGCGCGCGGGTGCGGAAGGCGCCGCGCCCGGTGGCATAGGCTTCGGCGATGATCGACGGACTGTCGACCAGCACGCCGCCGGTGGGAAAGTCAGGCCCGCGCACGATCTGCATCAGCGCGCCATGATCGGCGTCGGGATCGTCGATCAGCAGGTTGGCGGCGTCGATCAACTCCGCAACATTGTGCGGCGGGATGCTGGTCGCCATCCCGACCGCGATGCCGCTGGCGCCATTGGCGAGCAGATTGGGGAAGAGGCCGGGAAACACCTCCGGCTCCTCATCCTCGCCATTATAGGTGGGGCGAAAATCGACGGTGCCTTCGTCCAGGCCCGCCATCAGATCGGCCGCCGCCTGGGTCAGGCGCGCTTCGGTATAACGCATGGCCGCGGCGTTATCGCCGTCGATATTGCCGAAATTCCCCTGCCCGTCGACCAGCGGCGTGCGCAAGGAAAAATCCTGCGCCAGCCGCACCATGGCGTCATAGACGGACGCGTCGCCATGCGGGTGATATTTGCCGATCACATCGCCCACGACGCGGGCGCATTTCTTGTAGGCGGTGGTGTTGCGCGCAGGATTGGCGGTGAGCACATCGGCGCTGGCCCCGCCCGGCTCCATCCGCAACAGCCGCATCGCCCAGAGCAGGCGGCGATGCACGGGCTTCAAGCCATCACGCAGGTCCGGCAGCGAGCGTGCGGTAATGGTCGAGAGCGCATAGACGAGATAGCGCTGGGACAGCGCTTCGTCGAAGGGATGGTCCTTGATGGCGTCGAACGGGTCGCGGAAGTCTGTCATTCCGTCCGGGATAGCAGCGCGCAGCGCTTTGGCAAAGATGGCGAACGTCAGTGAGACGGGGCTCTGCCCGCCCATCGCTGACGGGAATATTTTGCGTGCGGTGCACCATAAGGGGGGTTGCGGTTTGGGAGGAAAGCGCCACTTTGCGCCGGTGTCTGATTCTCCCCCTTCCCCAGCCGTCACCCCGCTCCGGGCCCCATCCGTCAGCTTGCTGGAGGGCGCGGCGCTGTTTCTGGATTTTGACGGAACGCTGGCGCCGATCGCCGATACGCCCTGCGGCGTCGAGGTGGACGAAGAACTGATCGGGACGCTGCTGCGGCTGCGCGACGCGCTGGACGGGCGCCTGGCGATCGTCAGTGGCCGGTCGGTCGCGACACTGCGGGACTTTGGCTTTACCGACTTCCTGATTGCCGGCACGCACGGACTGGAGTTCGCTGCGCCGGGCGCGGACGTGGACGCGCCCGCGCGCCTGCCGGCGATCGACGCGGTGGAGCATGCGTTCAACGCTTTCGTTGCGGACAAGCCGGGCCTGCTGGTCGAACGCAAGACGATCAGCGTCGGGCTGCATTTTCGCGGCGCGCCGCAATGGGGCGACGAGGCCCGCGCGCTCGCCATGGCGCTCGCCAACGATCACGACCTAGCGGTGCAACCGGGCAAGATGCTGTTCGAATTGCGGCCCGGCGGCGCGGACAAGGGCAGCGCGGTGCGCCGGCTGATGGCGCAGGCCCCGATGGCGGGCGGCGTTCCCGTCTTCATCGGCGACGATGTGACCGATGAGGAAGGCTTTGCCGCCGCCGCCGAGCAGGGCGGCGCGGGGATATTGGTCGGCGTGCCGCGATCGACTTTTGCCGCCTTTGGGTTGGAACAGGTTGCCGCCGTCAGGCATTATCTGGCTGAAGGGGCTGCCCGGCTCGGCTGAACGGCGGCCTATTGGCTTGGTTGCAGTCAAAAAGGGGGCATAAACATCAGCAACAGCAACGGCGAAACGCATGCCAGCGAACAGACGCTGGACCTTTGGCCCATCGGCAATTGCCAGGCGTCGGCTCTGATCGACCGCGCCGGGCGCATGGTTTGGGGCTGCGTGCCCCGCGTGGATGGCGACCCGGTCTTTTCCGCCCTGCTCGACGACCAGTCCTGGGATGATCCGGACGCACGCGGTTTCTGGGCGATCGAACTGGAAAATGTCGTCGCGGTCGAACAACATTATATCCGCAACACCCCGATCCTGGTGACGCGCCAGCGCGATGCGCAGGGCAACGCGATCGAAACCTATGACTTCTGCCCGCGCCATCGGCACAAGGGGCGCATGTACCGCCCGGTCGCCTTCGTACGGATCGTCCGGCCGGTCGCGGGAAGCCCGCGCATTCGCGTGCGACTGCGCCCGACGACGAGCTGGAACGCGGAAACGGTGCCGATCAGCTACGGATCCAACCATATCCGCATGGTGCTGTCCTATATGGCAATGCGCGTTTCGACCAACGCGCCCATCGGCCTTATAAGCCAGGAAAGCTGGTTTCGGCTGGAAGCCGACATGCATTTCTTCATGGGGCCGGACGAAGGCTTTTCCGACGCGCTTCGCCCCGCGATCGAACGGATGCTGGACGATACGATCCTGGAATGGCAGGTCTGGGTCCGGGGTCTTGCCATTCCCGCCGAGTGGCAGGAAGCGGTCATTCGATCCGCCATTACTTTGAAGTTGTGCCAGCATGAGGAAACCGGCGCGATCGTCGCGGCGCTGACGACGTCCATTCCCGAACATGCCGACAGCGGGCGTAACTGGGACTATCGCTATTGCTGGATTCGTGACGCATATTACACGGTGGAGGCGCTCAACCGGCTGGGTGCGCTGGACGTGCTGGAAACCTATCTCGTCTATCTGCGCAATATCGTCGATGGCGCCAAGGGCGGGCATATCCAGCCGCTCTATGATGTCCGCGGCAATGCCACGCTGACGGAATGGGAGGCGCAAGCGCTGCTGGGCTATCGCGGCATGGGGCCGGTGCGCGTTGGCAATGCTGCCTATGAACAGATCCAGCATGACGCCTATGGCCAGATCGTGCTTTCGTCGGTTCAAGGCTTCATCGACAAGCGTCTGCTGCGCATGGCAGGCCATGCCGATTTCGAAGCGCTGGAGGCGGTGGGCGAGCGCGCCTGGCAAGTCTATGACAAGCCCGACGCTGGCCTGTGGGAATTGCGCACCCGCGCCCATGTCCACAGCTATAGCGCAGTCATGTGCTGGGCGGCGTGCGATCGTCTGGCCCATGCGGCCAAGGCTTTAGGGCTGGACATGCGCGCGGCTTATTGGGAAAATCGCGCGGAAACGATGCGGGCACGCATATTGGAAGCGGCCTGGCGCAACGACAGCAATGCGATTTCGGCCAATTTCGAGGATGATTCGCGCGACGCTTCCTTGCTCCAGTTGCTCGACCTGCGTTTCCTGAGCGCCGATGACCCCAAGTTCACCGGGACATTGGCAGCACTGGAAGCGGACTTGCGGCGCGGCAACGACATGCTGCGATACAGCGCGCCCGATGATTTCGGTGAGCCGGTAACGGCGTTCAACGTCTGCACCTTCTGGCTGATCGAGGCGCTGCACCGCACCGGCCGCACCGAAGAAGCGCGCGAATTGTTCGAGGTCATGCTGTCCCGGCGCACGGCCGCGGGCCTGTTGTCGGAGGATATCGACCCCGTGACCGGGGAATTGTGGGGCAATTATCCCCAAACCTACTCGTTGGTCGGCATCATCAACTGCGCCGTCTTGCTGAGCAAACCGTGGAGCGCGATGCGATGAGCCGCCTGATTATCATCTCCAACAGGGTCAGTCGCCCCAGCAAGAGCGGCAATCAGGGTGGGTTGGCGGTCGCACTGTCGCAGGCTTTGCGCGAAAGCCGGGGCATATGGGTTGGCTGGTCGGGCGAGGTGACCAACAATTTCACCGGCCATATCGGCTTTGCCGAATATGACGGCGTCAAGACCGCGACGATCGACCTGGAAGAACAGGATGTCGACGAATATTATAATGGCTATGCCAATAAGACGCTGTGGCCGCTATTTCACTTCCGCATCGACCTTGCCGAATATGCGCGCGATTTCGAAGGCGGCTATAACCGCGTCAATAAACGCTTTGCCGAAACGACCAGCCCGCTGATCGAGCCGGACGACATCATCTGGGTTCATGATTATCACATGATCCCGCTCGGCCAGATGCTTCGCGACCGGGGCCTCAAGAACCGGATGGGCTTCTTCCTGCACATCCCCTGGCCACCCACGCGCCTGTTGGTGTCGCTGCCGCACCATACAAAGCTGGTCAGTTCGCTCTTCGCCTATGATGTGGTGGGATTTCATACCGAGGAATGGCTCGAATCCTTCCGTCATTATGTCGAGAAGGAAATGGGCGGCAAGGTTGACGGCGACTTCGTCACCGTGGGCGACCGCACGATCCAGGCGATCGCCTGCCCCATCGGCATCAATGCGCAGGAATTCGCCGACGCCGCCATCAGCGACGCGGCGAAGGACATGTACGGGCAGGTTCGCGCATCCTTGCAGGACAGGTCGTTGATCGTAGGTGTCGATCGACTGGATTACAGCAAAGGGCTGGAGGAGCGGTTCAACGGCTATGCCCGGTTCCTGAAAGATCATCCCGAACATCATCGCCAGGTCGTGCTGACGCAGATCGCGCCGCCTTCGCGTGGAGAGGTGGAAAGTTATCGCGACATTCGCGCGACGCTGGATTCGCTCGCTGGCCGGATCAACGGCGAATATAGCGATGTCGACTGGACGCCGATCCGGTACGTCAACCAGGGCTATCCCCGCGACAAGCTGGCCGGCATCTATCGCGCGGCGCGGATCGGACTGGTGACGCCCTTGCGCGATGGCATGAACCTGGTGGCCAAGGAATATGTCGCGGCGCAGGACCCGGAGGACCCCGGCGTGCTGGTGCTGTCGCGCTTTGCCGGCGCTGCGATCCAGTTGCGCGACGCGCTGCTCATCAATCCCTATAGCAGCGAAGAAATGTCCGATGCGATCAACCGCGCGCTGGCGATGCCGCTCGACGAACGCAAGCGGCGCTGGCGCGCAATGATGGACAGCGTGGAAAAGCAGGATATCAGCTGGTGGCGTCAGACCTTCACCGACCGGCTGACAGCGGCCGAGCCGATCCGCAAAAAGTCAGCCGCAGCGCCCGCGGAGGGTTGAGCCCGAACAGCGCGCTCGCTAGGCCTCGCGGATGCAGCAGGACGACGATGAAAACATAGGCGGATTTTTATCTGCTATTCAGGCCCGGTCGGGCGTCATCATCGCCACGGTGGGACTGATCGCCTGGGTCGCGCTGCTGTGGTTCATGTTTGCTGATGTTCTCTAGCAACAGGGGAGCGCCCCGCCCCGCCAATTGCACCGGCGGTGAGTTTGTTCTAAAGGCCTGCCCGAACAGCCCCGGCACCCGCTGATCCTTTCCGATTCGCGATTGCCGGGGCGCATTGTTTTTGAGAAAAAAGGTCAGGAACGCGCATGGCCCGTCGCCGCCAGATTTACGAAGGCAAGGCAAAGATCCTCTACGAAGGCCCCGAACCGGGCACGATCATCCAATATTTCAAGGATGACGCCACCGCCTTCAACGCGCAGAAAAAAGGTACGATCTCCGGCAAGGGCGTGCTCAATAATCGCATTTCCGAGCATATCTTCACATTGCTCGGCCAGATCGGCGTGCCCACCCATTTTATTCGTCGGCTTAACATGCGCGAGCAGCTGATCCGGCAGGTCGAAATCGTGCCGATCGAGGTGATCGTGCGCAATGTGGCTGCCGGATCGCTCTCCAAGAAACTGGGGATCGAGGAAGGCACGCAGTTGCCGCGCACGCTGATCGAATATTGCTACAAGGATGATGCGCTCGGCGATCCGCTGGTGTCCGAAGAGCATATTGCCTGTTTCGGCTGGGCGACGCAGGAGGAAATGCACGATATTGCCGACATGGCGATCCGCGTGAATGATTTCCTGTGCGGCCTGTTCGCCGGCATCGGCATACGCCTCATCGACTTCAAGCTGGAGTTCGGGCGGCTTTATGACGGCGATTACAGCCGCATCATCCTGGCCGACGAAATTAGCCCGGACGGATGCCGGCTGTGGGACATGGCCACCAACGAGAAGCTGGACAAGGACCGGTTCCGCCGCGATCTGGGCGGCGAAGTCGAAGCCTATCAGGAAGTGGCGCGGCGGCTGGGCCTGTTGCCCGAAGGACTGGATACCACCGTGCTCGACCTCGACACCCATCGCAAGAAGCGCGAGAAGGAATAGGAAAAAGGCCGGCCACAGCGCCGGCCTTTTTCATGGCGTCACGCCATCAGGGCATCGGCCATCAATTTGAGGCCGAGCAGGATCATCAGCACATAGATGAGCGTGTAGAAGCGCGCGGGGTCAACCCGCCGCACCAGCGCGACGCCCGCGAATGTTGACAGGATCGCGACCGGCGCCAGCATCGCGGTGGCGGCGAGATTGTCGTGGGTGAACTGCCCCAGGGCGGCATAGGCCGGAACCTTCATCCAGTTCATCGCAGCAAAAGCGAAGGCGGTCGTGCCCACCAACATGTCGCGCGCAAGCTTCTTGGGCAATACCCACATCTGAAAAGGCGGTGAGCCGGCATGCGCGATCTGGCTGGTGAAACCGCTGGCGATCCCGAACAGAAAACCGACCCAGGCCGGCGAATTGGACGGCAGCGTGACCGCACCGCCCCGCTCGACCCACAGACGTTGCAAGCCGAACAGCACCGAAATGCCACCCAATACCCCCAGGACCGCGACTTCCGACACCTTTGCTGCAAAGAGCCAGCCAAGCATAACCCCGATCGCCGCGCCCGGCAGCATGACCGCAAGGATCCGTCCGTCCCAGCTGCGCCGATAGGCCCAGACGCTGACCGCATCCTGCAAGATCAGGATCGGCAACAGGATCGCAGCGCCCCGGACCGGATCAATGGCCAGCGCCATGATGGGCATGGCAAGCGCGCCCACGCCCGCAAAGCCCCCCTTGGCCAGCCCGGATATGATAACGGCCACCAGCGCGCAAACGATGTAGATGGCATCGACATCAACCGGCATGGCGCAGCACCAGCGAACAGGCACAAATCAGGCGCCGACCCGTCTTGAACGGGCCGGGATCGCCTGTCGTCAATTCATCGCCAGGATCATGTTCCGCACCTGCGGGTAGACCTGCTTTTCCCATTTGCTGCCGGAAAACACGCCATAATGGCCAACGCCCGGTTGAAGATGATGACGTTTGAGATGCGGGCGCAGACCCGTGCACAGCGCGTGGGCGGCGGACGTCTGACCCACGGCGCAGACATCGTCACGCTCGCCCTCGACCGTCAGCAACGCGGTCTTGCGGATCGCACCGAGATCGATCTTGCGGCCGCGCACCGTGAGTTCCCCCTTGGCGAGCAGGGTTCGCTGGAACACCATGTCGACGGTCTCGAGGTAAAATTCCTTGGTCATGTCGTGGACGGCGAAATATTCCTCGTAGAATGTCTTGATCTTGTCCGCTTGTTCCGTCTTGCCGTCGGCCAGCAACTGATAGAGTTCGCGATGCTGCGCTCCGTGCCGGGCCATGTTCATGGACACGAACGCGGACAGTTGCAAGAAGCCGGGATAGACCTCCCGCCCGCGCCCCGCATAGCGGAACGGAACGACGGAAATCAGATTTTCCTCGAACCATTTGATCGGTTTTTCATTGGCGAGATCATTGACCGCGGTGGGCGCGGCGTTGGGATCGATCGGCCCGCCCATCAGGGTCATGGATCGCGGAGTCGCCTTGTCCTGATCCTCCGACATCAAGGCGACGGCCGCCATGGCCGGCACGCATGGCTGGCATACGGATACGAGGTGCGCGCCCTCCCCCAATTCCTGCAGGAAACGGATCACATAGTCGACATAGTCGTCGAAGCCGAAGCGACCGGCGGACAGAGGAACGTCCCGCGCGTTTTTCCAGTCGGTGATGTAGACATCATGATCGCGCAGCAACGTTTCGACCGTGTTGCGCAGCAAAGTCGAGAAATGGCCGGACATCGGCGCGACCACGAGCACGCGCGGCTGATCGACGGCGACGTCGTCCTTCACGAAATGAAGCAGGTTGCCAAAGGGCATGTCGAGCGCGACCTCTTCACGCACGGCCACCTGCGCATTACCGCTCTGCACCAGGTTGATATCGTAGGCCGGCCGCTTGTGGGTCAGCTTCGCGCCCTGAAACACGTCCATCAATGCGAACATTCGGCGCGGCATCGCCCATTCTGCCATCGGGCCCATCGTCTTGCGCAGGCCGAGCGCCCATTCGGCGCCCAGGCGCGCGGGCGCCAGCATGTCGTTCCAGGCCTGATAGCCGCTGTAGAGCATCCGCATGATCGCAAACTTGCCTTATATTGACCCTATGAACCGAATCGGTTCCTTGATGAAACGCTATACAGGCATTTTCTGTTGCACTGCACCATCATAAATGGGAACCTGCGCAGGATAGCGAGGGGTAAAGCCATGGCCGACGCGCAAATCACTCTTTCCAGCCGCACCTATTCATCCTGGTCGCTTCGGGGCTGGTTGCTCTGTCGACTCGCGGGGCTGACGGTACAGGAACAGATGGTCGCCCTTGACGACCCTGACAATCGCGCGGAGTTGCTGCTGCTTTCTCCCTCCGTGCTGGTGCCGCGCCTGACCCATGAGGGCGCAAGCGTCTGGGACACGCTGGCTATCGCGGAATATCTGCACGAACTGTATCCTGATGCGGGCATGTATCCCGCCGATCGCGTCGCCCGCGCCCGGTGTCGGTCGGTATCGGGCGAAATCCATTCGGGCTTCATCAACCTGCGGTCCGCGCTGCCGATGAACCTGAAGGTCCGGCACGATCGCTTCCCGATCTTCCCCGGCGCCCGCCCCGACATCGAGCGGGTCGAGACGATATGGGCGGAATGTCTGGGCGATTATGGCGGCCCCTGGCTGTTCGGCGCCTCACCCACCGTGGCCGACGCGATGTTCGCGCCCGTGGTGCAGCGATTCCTGACCTATGCCGTGGCGGTGAGCCCGATGTCCGCCGCCTATTGCGAAACCATAAACGAGTGGCCGCTGATGCGCGAATGGATCGACGCCGCCCGTCAGGAGCCCGACGAAATGATCGAGTTGGAGACCGAATTCTAGGGCCTTTCCCCTCCGTCCTTAGGGGGGTAAGGCTATGTGCATGACTGTTCGCACGATGCTCCTGGCCCTGGGCCTGTCCGCCGCCCCTCTCCTCCCCGCCGCCGCTCAAGCCCAGGCGATCGCCCCTGATCGACTGGAATCCTCCGTGCGCACATTGGCGTCCGACCTGTTTCAGGGGCGCGCGCCCGGCACCATCGGAGAGGAGCGGACGATCGGCTATCTCGTCGGCCGGTTCGAGGCGCTGGGGCTGGAACCGGGCGGCCCCGACGGCCAGTGGGTGCAGACAGTGCCTTTGCTGCACACTCAATTGGGCACGCCCACGCAACTTGCCGTGACCCAGGGGAGCGCGACAATGCCATGGACCTTTGGCGAAAATGTCTATGTGTCGACCCTGCAACCCAAGGACAATGTCAGCATCGACAAGGCGCCGATGGTCTTCGTCGGCTATGGCGTTTCCGCGCCCGAACGGGGCTGGGACGACTTCAAGGGTGTGGATCTGAAAGGCAAGGTCGCCGTCTTCCTGGTCAACGATCCCGATTTCGAAGCGGTGAAGGGCGAGGACGCTGTCGGCAAGTTCGGCGGCAAGACCATGACCTATTATGGCCGCTGGACCTACAAGTTCGAGGAAGCCGCGCGGCGCGGCGCGATCGGCGCGCTTATCGTGCATGATACGCCCGGCGCTGGCTATGGCTGGAATGTGGTGAAAAGCCCGGGCGGTGAGAATTACGACCTTGTCCGCCCTGCCGACAGGCTGACAAGCCTTCAGCTTCAGGGCTGGATTGCGGGCGAAGCGGCCAAATCCTTGTTTGCCGGTGCGGGTCAAGATCTGGCGGCCCTGCGTAAAAAGGCGCGGTCAGCGGCGTTCAAGCCGGTCGAGTTGAAAGGCGCGACCTTTACCGCGAGCTTCCCGGTTACACAGGATGTGGTGCAGAGCGCCAATGTGCTCGCCCGCATCCCGGGGGCCAAACGCCCCGACGAAACGATCATGTATGGCGCGCATTGGGACGCCTATGGCAAGGGCGAACCCGATGCGCAGGGGCGTATCTATCGCGCCGGGGCGAATGATGACGCATTGGGCATCGCCGGCATGTTCGAGATTGCCCGCGCGTTCAAAGCCGGGCCAGCGCCTGACCGCTCCATCTTGTTCGCCGCTTGGACGGCCGAGGAACGCGGCCTGCTGGGGTCCGAACATTATGCGCTGAACCCGGTCTATCCGCTCGACAAGACCGTCGCGAACCTGACCATCGATATCCTCCAGACCGCCGGCAAGGCGAAGGATGTCATTCTGGTCGGCAAGGGACAGAATATGCTGGAGGACGATCTTGCCCGTTTCGCCGCCCGGCAAGGGCGCGTCGTGACGCAGGAAAGCCTGCCCGAACGCGGGCTTTTCTATCGCGCCGATCATTTCTCCATGGCGAAACGCGGCGTGCCGGTGCTGCTGATGATGGGGATTGCCGGGGCATCCGACCTGGTCGATGGGGGCCGCGCCGCCGGGCAGGCGTGGGTCGATGCCTATACGGGCAATTGTTATCATCAGGCGTGTGATGCGGTGGACGACAGCTGGAATCTGGACGGCGCGGCGCAGGACATCGATCTGATGCTCGACATCGGGCGCGACCTTGCCACGTCGGACCGCTGGCCGGAATGGAAGCCCGGCTCCGAGTTCAAGGCGATCCGCGACAAGAGCGCCGGGGTCAGGAAATAACCCGGTCCGTGCCGGTTCAACTTAGCCGATAAAGCGCAGCGCCATGTGGGGGCAGATGGGCGACGATACGCTGCGCCTGTGTGCCAAGCCCCTTGCCTTCCCATAGGTCGCGTATGGCGACGGGCCGGCTGAGGCCAAGGGTGCTGAGGTCGATGCCGACCTCGCGCGCCTTGTCACTGGTGTTGAACAGCGCGAGATAACGGTCCGCGCTGCCCTCCGCATTGGCGGACCAGATGCGCGTGCCATCCTCGATGAAATGCGGGCGGTTGTCGCGGCTTGCCTGATTGACCGCAATCACCTCCCGATTGGTGAGCAGCGCCAGCGTCGCGGCGTCGAGGTGGCGCAGGTCACCGCCCATGATCAGCGGCGAACGGGCGATCGCCCAGAGCGTCATCAGCGTGCGCTGCTCGTCAGGCGTGAAGCGGGTATCGCGCTCGCCCAACGCCAGCCGGCCGAGCGGCAGCATGTCGGCGTCGGGCCAACTCCCCGGCCCACGCCAGGGCGTCCAGTTTTCCAGGCGCGTAAACTGCGCCTCCAGCATCGGCCATTCATCCCAGAAGTCGTCCGAGATGCGCCACATCTGCGCATATTTTCGAACGTGATCGCCGCGGACTACCGGCGTTTCGCCGGGAGAGAGACTGAGGATGATGGGGCGGCCGGTCGCCTGAATCGCCTTGTGCGCCGCCTCGACCTCCGCCGCATGGGCGTCGTAGGGACGGCTCATATCGTCCATCTTGACGAAATCGACGCCCCAGTCGGCATAGAGGCGGAAGATGCTGTCATAATAGGCCTGCGCGCCGGGCCGGGCCATGTCCACGCCATACATGTCCGGGTTCCAGGAGCAGATGCTGGTCCGGTCGGCGATGTCGGCGGCACGATAGCCGGTGCCAAGGATCGGCAGATTTGCCTCCACCGCCGCACGCGGGATGCCGCGCATGACATGGATGCCGAATTTGAGGCCCAGCGCATGCACCGCCTGCGCCAGCGGCGCGAAGCCCTTGCCCCCTACGCTGGAGGGGAAGCGATTGGGCGCGGGGATCATCCGGCCATGCGCGTCCATCGCGGGCCTGGGCTTTGCATTATAGGCGTAGCTCGACGCGTCGGGCTCATACCACTGGATGTCGACGGTGAAGATATCATAGCCGAACGGCAGCAACTTGTCGGCCATGATCTGCGCGGTTTCGCGCGCCTGTGCTTCAGTAATGGTGGTGGCGAAGCTGTTCCAGCTGTTCCAGCCCATGGGCGGACGCGGGGCGAGCATGGGTGCGCCATCGCCGGCCTTGCGCTGGGACGTTTGCGCGACCGCCGCAGCCGTCAGTCCCACCATGCTGCCCGCCAGCACCGTACGGCGGCTTGTTTCCAGATGCATCCTCTTCATTTGTAGGAGTAAACCCCTATCGTTCCGCAAGATCAAGCGCTAAGCACTTGGCGGGCCGGAACAGGCATGATTTAACCGCGCCCATGTTGATCCGCCTCACCCGCCTGGCCGTTGCCGCCGGCCTGCTTGCCAGCACCGCCCTTTTCGCCCAGCGGCCCGCGTCCGATCCCGTCGATGCCGTCGATCCCTTCATCGGCACGAACGGCGAAGGCCACACCTTTCCCGGCGCGGTGGCGCCGTTCGGCATGGTGCAGCTTTCGCCCGATACGCATGTAGGGCCTGCGCGCGAAACCTATGACTGGGCGTCGGGCTATCGGCACGAAGATCCGGTCATCCTGGGCTTTTCCCACACCCATTTTTCGGGCGCAGGCCATAGCGACCTGGGGGATTTCCTGGTCATGCCGGTCAGCGGGGACACAGTGCCGTTGCGAGCGGGCGACGCGACGATGCCGGGATTCCGGTCACACAAGGCGGACGAAGTCGCATCCCCGGGCTATTATGCCGTCACCCTGACCGATCCGGCCGTGCGAGCGGAAATGACGGCCGGTACGCGCGTGGGCGTGCATCGCTATGCCTTCCCGGCCGGCAAGGCGGCGCACCTCATGCTCGATCTGCGCAGCATCATCTATGATTATCCCGGAAAAATCCTGTGGTCGTCAGTGCGGATTCGGCCGGATGGCACGATCACCGGATCGCGCGAAGTGCGCGGATGGGCTACGCCGCGCCGGATTTTCTTCGCCATGCGCTTTTCCGCGCCGATGACGGGCCACAAGCTGGTCAGCACGGAGGAGAATATTCTCTACAAGGGGTTCAAGGGGCCGGGGCGCGGCCCCGAAACGCTCGATGCGCTGTCTGGCCGGGCTCTGGTGGCGCAATTTGACTTTGGACTGCTTACCAAAGCGCTGGAGGTAAAGGTTGCGCTGTCAGGCGTGGACGAGGCTGGCGCGATTGCGAACCTCGCCAGCGAGCCGGGCGATTTCGACGCGGTCCGCACGCGCACGCGCGCGGCCTGGAACGCGGCGCTGGACAGGGTCAAGATCGACGCGCCGCAGCCCATGCGCACCAATATCTATACCGCCCTCTATCACAGCCTGATGGCGCCGAGCGTTTGGGGCGACGCAGACGGGCGCTGGCGCGGCCCCGATGACCAGGTGCATGACAGCGCTGGATTCACCATGCATTCCACCTTTTCCTTGTGGGACACGTTTCGCGCCGAACATCCGTTGCTGACGCTGATCCAGCCGGACGCGAAGAATGCGGACTTCGTGAACTCGCTGGTCGCCAGCCAGAAGGCCAGCCCGTTCGGCATCCTGCCCGTCTGGCAATTTGCGGGCAAGGAAACCTGGACGATGATCGGCTATCATGCCGTCCCGGTGATCGCGGACGCGTGCCTGAAGGGAATCGCGGGCATAGATTGCGCGGGCGCGCTCAAGGCGATGGTCGCCAGCGCCGACTATGCGCCCTATGGCGGCCTGGGCGACTATATGTCGCTGGGCTATGTGCCGATAGACCGCGAACCCGAAGCGGCATCCAAGACTGTCGAATATGCCTTTGACGACTGGGCCATTGCGCGACTTGCCCGCATGCTGGGTGAGACTGCGATCGCCGCCAGGTTCGAAAGACGCGCGCAGAATTGGCGCAACAGTTTCGATGCGAAGACCGGATTCCTGCGCGCGCGCAAGGCCGACGGCACATTTCGCATGCCGTTCGACCCGACCGCGATCAACTATGGGTCAGACTATACGGAAGGGAATGCCTGGCAATATAGCTGGTTCATGCCGCACGATCAGGGCGGGCTGTTCCGGCTGCTGGGCGGGGACGCCAAGGCCGTCGCCAAGCTCGACGCCATGTTCGATTATGACAACAGCCAGATCGACTATAGCCATGCCGAGGATATCGCCGGCCTGATCGGTCAATATATCCACGGCAATGAGCCCAGCCACCATGTGGCCTATCTGTATAACTACGCAGGACAGCCATGGCGCACGCAGGAGCGGCTGAAGCAGATTGTCGAGAGCCAGTATAAGCCCACACCCGACGGGCTGGCGGGCAATGACGATCTGGGTCAGATGTCCGCCTGGCTGGTGTTCACGGCGCTCGGTTTCTATCCGGTGGCGCCAGGCAGCAACGAATATGTGATCGGCCGCCCCTTCGTCGATCGAGCGGAAATGACGCTGCCCGGTGGACAGCGTTTCACGGTCGTTGCGGACGGACTGTCGGACGCAAATCGCTATGTCGGCCGCGTGACGCTGAACGGCACCCCGTTGGAGCGCAGCGTCATCACCGATGCGCAGATCCGTGCGGGCGGCGAATTGCGCTTCACGATGCAGGCGAGGCCGAACACGTCCTGGGCGACGAAGCCCAGCGCGCGTCCCTTTTCCACCACACGCTATCGTCCCTGAGCGCTCAGCCTGCCGGCAAGCGCTTTACGTAAAGCGATTCAGCCAGATAGCCGCGCAGCATCGTGCGATCGATCGCCAGCTTGCCGTCCTTCCCGCCGGCAAGGCAGGAGGAGAGCGTTGGCATTGTTTGCTGCAAGGCGGATTTTTCCGCGGTGCTGCCAGGTTCGGCGCGCAGCATCGCGTCCGCAGCCGGTGCGTTGCGCGCGACGATGCAGTCGGCATAGGCATGATAAGGGGATTGCGGCGCATCCGCCCGCGCGGTCAGCGGCGCGTCCGGCATCGGCGCAGCCTCTACCGGCTTTGGATAGGCGCGCAGATAAAGTTGTTCGGCGATCGCCCCGCGCATCCAATTGCCCTTCATCCGCAACTTGCCGTGGTGCAGGCAGTTGGCGCGTTGCTGGGCGATGCGGATCAGCATGTCCCGCTCATCCGTCGAACCGGGCGATGTCGCGAGCAACTGTCTGGCACCGGTCGGATTGCCGGCGACCACGCATTGGGCGAAACGCTGCATCCAGCGCTTCGCCTCGGCGCTGTCCACGGGCGCGGTATTGCGCGGACGATCGGCCTGATCGGGCCGCCCGCGATAGGCGGTGCTGCGATCCTGCGCCACGGCCGGCGTCCCGACCAATGATGCTGCGATGAGCGGAAGAACAAGGGCGCGCATATCATGCCTTTCTTCGTCAGGACGGAGCGATCCTTGCACAAGGATTCCCGGAATCAAGACTGATGCGACGAACCGGGCAGAGAAAAAGGGCTCCTCCCGCTTGGGGAGAAGCCCTTCTTCATTACTGCATCGCGCGATCAGGCGGCGAGTTTGCGCAGCACATATTGGAGGATGCCGCCGTTCAGGAAATATTCCAGTTCGTTGACGGTATCGATGCGGCACAGCGCGGTGAAGCTGAAGGTCGACCCATCGGCGCGCGTGACCTTCACCTCAACATCCTGGCGGGGCTTGAGGTCGGCGACACCTTCGATGGTGAAGCTGTCATCGCCCTTGAGGCCTAGTGTCTCGCGGCTTTCGCCATCCTTGAACTGCAACGGGAGCACGCCCATGCCGACCAGGTTGGAGCGGTGGATGCGCTCGAAGCTTTCCACGATCACCGCGCGCACGCCCAGCAGGTTGGTGCCCTTGGCTGCCCAGTCGCGCGACGATCCGGTGCCATATTCCTTGCCGCCGATGACGACCAGCGGCGTGCCGTCCGCCTTGTGCTTCATCGCCGCATCGTAGATGGGCATGACTTCGCCATTATAGCTGGTCATGCCGCCCTCGACGCCGTCCAGCATCTGGTTCTTGATGCGGATATTGGCGAACGTGCCGCGCATCATGACTTCATGATGGCCACGGCGCGCGCCATAGCTGTTGAAGTCGGCCTTGCTGACCTGATGCTCCATCAGCCACTTGCCCGCCGGGCTGTCGACCTTGATCGAACCGGCCGGCGAAATATGGTCGGTGGTGATGGAGTCGCCGAAGATGGCGAGCGGCTTGGCACCCTGAATGTCGGTCACGGCATCGGGGGTCATGGACATGCCCTCGAAATAGGGCGGGTTGGCGACATAGGTCGAACCGGCGCGCCACTGATAGGTGTCCGAACCGGTCACTTCGATCGCCTGCCAATGGGCGTCGCCCTTGTAGACATTGGCGTAGCGGGCCTGGAACATCTGGCGGTCCATGCAGCCGGCCATGACGGTCGAAACCTCATCATTGCTGGGCCAGATGTCCTTGAGATACACCGCTTCGCCATCCTTGCTGGTGCCGATGGGGGTGGTGATGAAATCCTCCACCACCGTGCCCTTGAGCGCATAGGCGACGACCAGCGGCGGCGAAGCGAGGAAGTTGGCGCGCACGTCGGGCGACACACGGCCTTCGAAGTTGCGGTTGCCCGAAATCACGGCAGCGGCAACCAGGCCATTGTCGTTGATCGCCTTGCTGATCGGTTCGGCCAGCGGGCCGGAATTGCCGATGCAGGT